>JAHRWD010000107.1 GCA_019090315.1 Pseudomonadales bacterium | reverse complement strand
GTATGAATCGGGCCATGTTGTCGCCTCCGTTTGAAGGCGTTATTTTATCATTTTAGGCGGGGGAATTGGGTTTTTCTACAGCCTCAACGTTTTGCTAAGCGGCAGACAAAGTGATGGGGTTTTTGTGCGATATTGAGCGCAGCGAATGCACAAAAAGACCAGCGCTTTGGCTGTCCAGTGGAGGCGCGTTTTTTGCGCCGGAACGATGCTTGAGCGCCATGTTAGATTTTGTTTCAGAACCAATCATAGGATGGGTAACTGCCACCAATTGACTTAACCATAATATCATCAACTATTTTGAATGACTTTCTACTATTGGTCATAACAATTACGGCAATTTCTTCTACTGGATACGCGACAACATAATGTTTAAAGCCTGCCTTGCTACCCCAATGCCAGAATGACTTGTGCGGGGTTGTATCTTGTATGCCCCATCCAAGTCCCCATTTCACGCCTTTGACCACATTAGCGGTTGGTTTAAGTAATTGAGACGCTACACTTCCGCTCTCTGTTGAAGAATGCATAATATGAGTAACAAATTTTGAGTAGTCTTCTGGGGTGGTATACAGGCTCCAAGCAGCATAACCTGTTTTAGCTTCTTGATTTACCTCGTATTTTTCTGCGTTATCACCATAGCTACTTGATACAACATCGTCATAGTCTTTGCGCCATTGATAGCTGCTTGCAGTCATAGATAATGGCTCAAAAACTATTTTAACTGCTAATTCATTCAAGCTTTTTTGCATGATCGTTTCAATAACATCTTGCAAGTACTGATACCCATAACCAGAATACTGAAAGCCGCTACCAGGTTTAAAGCTAAATTTGGGGGTAACCTGTTTGCCTAAATTTGGCAATCCTGTTGTATGTGACAGCACCATTCTTGCCGTGATTTCTTTAGAAAAAGGGTCGCTATCGACGACTTCTTCACCCATATATAAATATAGCGGTTTATCAAGGTCTAATTTTTTCTGTTGCGCTAAGGAAACGACTATATAGGCAAATATTGGCTTCCCCAAGGAGGCTGCTTTGTAGACAGTATGCTCGTTTATTTTTTTCTTTAAGCCTAAATCGGCATACCCAAAAGATTTAGCAATTTTCACTTTGTTTTCCCGAATAACTATGACGGATAAACCAATAATATCGTTTTCATTCATTAACACAGGAATATCGTTTAGCGAGTTTTCTACTACGCCAATAGGCTCGTTAATAATAAGTGCTCCGTCACGCCAACACCCCACAGAGGCAAGCGTTATAACGATGAGAAATACTTTTCCTATACTCTGAATCATCAAGTTACTCGAGAAATCTAACGTTTTACATAAGGGGCGCGCAGCTTTTTGCGCGTCCCAGTGAGCTGTAGCGAACGATCTTGATGTTTTTGTTATATTTTTTCAAAGTCACTTTTTAATACATGTAATATTTCAATTTGTGCTTCTGGGAAAAAATTAGCTAATGGTTTGGGTTCATTTTTTGCTGGACGCAATAATATTTTTAACCATTCAAAGTATTCTTTTGCTATTTCATATGCTTTGTCAAGGCTTGGAACATTGCTATTGAAACCGACATTTCTATGTGAGGCATACCCATTACGAAAATCTGTAATCTCAGAATGATAGGCTTTAAATTCACTTTCCGTAAAACTACCAGCCTTTAGTATTAATGGACGAACTTCTAATTTTAATTCATCAATTTCATTTGTTGATAATTTCTTCCAGTGGGCTTCATTTTGATCAGCACCGAAAACAATACACCAATCTATAATTGCCCTTAAATAATGAGCATTCATAGTATGCGTCCAAAATACTTTGTTACGCTCAATCCTTTTCTGCTCTTGCTGTATGGCTCTGTAATAAGCAAGTGAACGGGTAAACTTCCAAAGAAGATCTAACTGTATCTCTAGAATCTCTTTTTTTAGCTTGAATTGTTTTCCGTGGATTATGTTTGTCATTGGTTTTTAAATATAACAGTGATATTAAGCGGAACCAATTTTCCACGTATTAGTTGTATATAGGTGGATAGGTTTTCCGCGTATTGTGATATTAACATAGGAAACATGGAAAACGATCTGAGTTGAGGTCAGGGAAAAGCGCATCGGTGCAATGGACGCTGATTTAATTATTCGCTCGGTTTTTGGTGGTAGGTTGATAGCTGATAGATACCTCCAGTGTGTATGTGTCTTCTGGGAAATGGACAGGTATCTTCGGATAGGGGCTGGCATTTCTGGCGTCGTCGAGGGCGATCTGTTCTAACTCGATCGGCCCACTGCGGGAGAGTACTTTTGTATGAGTGATACTGCCATCTGCATTAATACGGATCAGTAATTTTACTTTGCC
The DNA here is from genome assembly GCA_019090315.1 of Pseudomonadales bacterium. Lineage (GTDB taxonomy): Bacteria > Pseudomonadota > Gammaproteobacteria > Pseudomonadales > JAHRWD01 > JAHRWD01. Next base: position 21,723 of record JAHRWD010000107.1, on the reverse strand, counting down.
GTGCATCCCCTGTTCGATAACCGCCGGTGCTGCATTTTGTTGTTGTGCTAACCATAGCCTCAGCTGATTGGAGTACTGTTCCCGCTCCAGTTGCAGTATGTATGAACTGTTTTTTTGTTTCTTTGAGGATTTGGGTTGCGCCGGTTTTGCTGCAGCTGATTGTTGCTCGATTGGCTTTGCAGTTTTCGCAGGGGGTACTGCGGTTGGTTTGTTGGCCTTTGGTGGTTTAAGCGGTTTCGGGCTGGTATCTGGCTGGGTAGCTGCGGGTGGGGCTGATTTAACAGGTTCCTGTTTTGCAGCGATTCGAATTGCGATGGTTTTATCAGCGGAATGTTGTGTGAAACGGCTTACCCATTGGCTTTGCAAATGTATCCAGCCTCCTGAGATAACACCAACTGCCAGCAAGGTTGTTAGCACTTTAATGTATGGGTTCTTGTGGCGGATTACAGCTGGGCTATCCTGGCGGATACGTAGACGGGTTTTGAATAGTTCTGGTGCGTTAGCGTCCGGGTCTTCCAGGCGTAGTTTCAGGCCTGCCTGTTCATAGGCATATTTGTATTCGTTGATCACCGCCATTTCAGGCGACTCAATAATAATCAGTGGTTTGAATGAAAATAGCTCTTCGTGAACCTCGGTATCGGAAGCACCGGTTAGGTGCTGTAGATTTTCGCGTACGGTATCCATCCCATACGTTTCATCACACTCCCCTTCAAAGATCAGCCGGAAGCAGTTCTCAGTGGGTTGTGCGGTGCGCTCAATGAGTACAGTCGCATCTGCGATGATCTTAAGATAGGTTTCGGTGTTTGATTCGGTGGGTTTGTCGTCGATATAGACAAACGGTAGGTCGATATCCAGTACCAGATCCAGGGACTTTGACGGGGGTAGGGATGTGACCTTTAGTCCTGCCTCTTCAAACAGGGTGACAAAATGTTGCGCGAGTTTAGGGTCGGCAGCCTGTTTGAGGATGATCGGTTTGATCGAAAAAAGCTCATCGATCAGCTCATCTTCTGATAATCCAGTGAGCGGTTGGAGCCTTGATATTACCTCTGCCTTGTTTACTCCGGGCAGCAGTTCACCATCAAAAAGGATAGATCGATTATCAACCGAGTTGCTCATGGTTCTGGGGGTGGCCCACCATCAAAAAGCCCGCTAGAAATTGCGCGCCCTTTGTAGACTATTGAGGCTGAAATCCTGCTCCGATAATCCGATATTGAATTGATAGTCGGACCATTTTAGTGAGGTGCTGTTGTTGTTTTGATGATTAACAATGTTCATGGTGCCGGCGCGCCAGAATTTATCGCTATATTGCTGATAATCGGTTGCAGTCAGGGTTTTTAGCAGTTGGCCCTGTTTGTCGAAATAGAGCACCTTTACGGGGTAATAGTGTTCAACATCCACCCAGGTTAATAGTTTGCTGTAGGCGGAATATTTATCCTTTGGGCTTCGGGAAATTACATGTGTTGCTCGACCTTCTAGCTCTTCTTTTCTAAGGTATTCATAATGGTATTTATGAAGACTCTGGCGGCTAAGATCCTCATAAAATATTTCTGTGCCGGCAAACGAAGTGCCTGAATTATTACGTGCAACTCGCTGTACCTTTTTATGCTCCGGTGAATACAGCCATTGATCATCCAGGCCATTCTCATTTGAAATGGTAAGAAGGGCGGTGCCCTTGGCATCCCTTGGGTTTTTCATCACGATAATTCGTTTGTCCCGGTCATTCTCCTGTTCGATAAAGCGCATCTTGATATCACGCTGAATCATTCTTCCATTTTTGTTGATGGTAGCGATGAGTGTGGATTGACCATCGATATAGCCAGTACCGCCAAACCCCATCGTGGCACCGTTGCGCTCATCCAGCTCCCGATAAACCACCTGGCCTTTTTCAATTGGATCAAGCGCTGTAAAGGGATCAACGGTGGTTTGACAGATGATTTCACCCTTTTTGACATAGCAATTTCTGGGTTCGGCAATTGCCGTCTGAACGGTTGCCAATGAAACCGCAGCATAAAGAATGCGCGCAAGATATTTTGGTAGAGGCATACAGCTAATTCCCGGGTTATAGCGCCAAAACTGGTATTGGCGATGATGACTATAGAATAGGCGAGAGAACAACGGGTGTCGAGATATGGTGTTGATGAAACTCTTTGCTATAAATAGGGTCAATGCTGCTCGGTTGGATAGTTGGCTAGTGGTATTCCTGAGCGACAACACTCACTGCCCCCATTCTTATTACAGCCGCTAACCATAAACCAAGGTGCACACCGATGTTGATCAAATCACACAATAAGCATGACTGTACTGAGTCTGAGGTGACGGATTATTCAATTTACGTTAAGCGCAGGCAATTTATTGAGGCCTCCGCCCGAAGCCTGGGCCTGGCCGCTATTGCCCCTTCACTGTTGTTGTCCGCGTGTAGTGATGCCGCAACTGAAAATGCAGCGAAGGGGATATCGAACTCTGATCAGCCACGGGATGAGCTGACTCCTTATGAGGATGTCACCAGCTACAACAATTTCTATGAATTCGGGCTGGATAAATCGGATCCTGCAAAGCTGGCCAAAAATTTCAAGGTAAAACCCTGGAGTGTTCGGGTAGAGGGTGCAGTAGAAAAGCCCGGGGTTTATGACCTTGAAGATCTTCTTAAAGGTCTGCCACAGGAAGAACGCATCTATCGTTTACGCTGCGTCGAAGCCTGGTCGATGGTGATACCCTGGAATGGTTTTGCGCTGGCTGATCTGATCAAAAAGCTAAAACCCACTTCTGCGGCCAAATATGTGCAGTTCGAGACCCTGTATGATCCACAACAAATGCCGGGGCAAAAGGGCAGGGCACTGGACTGGCCATATGTTGAAGGATTGCGGCTCGATGAGGCGACTCACCCATTGGCATTTATGGCGACCGGGCTATATGGAAAAGAGCTACCCGGCCAGAACGGTGCGCCACTGCGTTTGGTGGTGCCGTGGAAATATGGCTTCAAAAGTATTAAATCAATCGTGGCTATTCGCTTTACCGAGAAGCAACCCGCTACCAGCTGGAATATTGCCAATCCCGGTGAATATGGTTTTTATGCCAACGTAAACCCGAAGGTGAGCCATCCGCGCTGGACTCAGCGTAAAGAGCGGCGCATTGGCGAGTTTCTTAAACGGCCGACCTTGCCCTTTAATGGTTATGGTGATCAGGTAGCAAGCCTGTATCAGGGTATGGATCTGAAACGTTATTTTTAATGACAAGCGCTTAGCCAATGCCCGCATTTTTCATAAAACAGATTAAACCGATCTGTTTTTTCCTTTGTTGTTTGCCGCTGGTTTATCTGGCGGTGTTATTTGCAACGGATCAGCTTGGTGCCAATCCAATTGAACGTATTACTCGGTTTAGTGGAGACTGGGCGTTACGAATGATTCTGATCACGTTGGTGGCGACACCGCTTCAACGTGGTCTTGGTGCAGTGTGGCCATTTCGGATACGGCGAATGATAGGCCTGTTCAGTTTTTTCTACGTTTCTCTACATCTAAGTAGCTACGTTGTTCTAGACCAGTTTTTTGACTGGCGAGAGATCTTTGATGACCTGATCAAACGGCCTTTTATTATGGCGGGCATGGCAGCTTTTGTGTTGTTGATTCCACTGGCAGTGACATCCACCAAAAAGATGATGCGGCGATTAGGCAAACGTTGGAAACAGCTTCATCGAATGATCTACCTGATTGCCGCACTGGGTGTGCTGCACTATTTCCTTTTGATTAAAGCGGGCTGGGCCGAGCCTGCAATCTATCTTTTAGTTTATCTGGTATTGATGCTGTTACGAGTTCCGGTGATAGCGCGTCGAGTTCGCTAAGACTACTTCATAAATCGTTCGGGATATTTTTTTAGACCTTTGCATCATCACCATTATGCTTCTATGCAGCATGGCTTGATTGTGCCCTTCGGCTCCGCTCAGGGTGCGAGTCTATCTCAAGTATGTCTCGGAGCGTAATCAGAACCTCCAATCGGACGAAAGCTCCACCCGCACCCTGAGCGGAGCCGAAGGGAGCCAGATGCCATGTTTCGGAATGTGGATGTACTCTTTTTATTGATTGATAGCGTATCGGGTCGTAAAATGCTCTGTTGCTGTAGCGCGCCATATTGCGTACATATTTAAGTCGATCTGCCGAATGGATATGCAGATCAGGCGTGTGATGTTATGCCCATCCGGGTAACGCCGTTTTCCTCTCGAAATATTTGATACCAAGTGAGTCCTATGATCTATAACGGAAGTCGTCCGAGCCTTGTTGGCTTGTTTCTGTTGGCTGCAATCTCTGCAACTACCCTGCTTAGCGGTTGTTCAAAAGAGGAAATTGAAACAAAAGCTGAACTGATTCGTCCGGTTCGTTATCTGGTGGCTGAACCAGATTCCAATGTGCGCCTTTATCACTACCCCGGCATTACCCGTTCAAAGGTTGAATCGAAGCAGAGTTTTCGGGTTCCCGGCCTGATTACCACCGTTGCGGTTGAAGTGGGTGATCGGATTGAAAAAAATGGCTTGCTGGCTCAGCTTGAACAGGAGGATTACCAACTTCGCCTCAAATCTGCCAAAGCTGCGCTGGAGCAGGCCCAGGCAAATGCTGAAAATGCGCGCCTGACCGAGGAACGCATGAAAGGCCTATATGATCGTGGCAGTATTTCAGTCAGCTCGCTAGATGATGTGCGCTCCAAAAAAGCCTCCGTGGATGCCGGTGTGCGGGCGGCAAAAAGCCAGCTAGATCTTGCGCAACGTCAACTTGAATACACTGAATTACGCTCACCAGCGGATTGTCTGGTCGCGCAGCTCAGCATAGAGGTGAATGAAAATGTTGCTGCGGGTCAGCCGATAGCGGTTTTGAATTGCGGGAACGAAGTGGAAATTATCACAGCGGTTCCCTCCGCGCTGATCCAAAAACTAACCAAAAATGTAGAAGCACAGCTGAGATTTTCTGCGCTGGGTGAACAGGTCTTCACAGCTACTGTGAACGAAGTCGGTATTGCTGCGACTGAGTTTGGCACCATGTATCCGGTGACATTAGTGCTACAGACAGAAGCCCCGCAGATACAATCAGGTATGTCGGCACAGGTTAGTTTTCAAATAGCCGAGAACCGCGACAGAGCTGTATTTAGCGTTCCGCTTTCTGCTGTGAGCGAAGACAGCAATGGCCGGTTTATATATGTGGCGGTGCCAGAAAAAGATAGAAAAGGTTATGCCAATGTGAAACGAGCAGATGTCACCGTGGGCCGATTGAGTGCCACGGACATCGAAGTGATCGACGGTATAAACAGCGGAGATCATGTGATTACCGCGGGCGCCAACCGTATTCATCCGGGTCAAACCGTTAAACTTAAATCTGTTTCGGGTAAGTAGCTGTGAGTATTACCGAATACGCCCTCAAGAATAACCGGATCACGCTATTTGCCATTCTTCTGATATTGGTAGTTTCCATTGGTTCCTTTTTTAGTTTGTCCCGTTCTGCAGACCCGCAAATTACTATTCGTATGGCACGAATAGTAACGCTGCTACCGGGTGCCAGTCCTGAACGCATTGAGAAACTGATTACCGATAAGATCGAAAAAAAGGTTCAGGAGATACCGGAACTGGATTTTATTAGCAGCGAATCAAAGGTCGGAACCTCCATTGTTCTTGTGGCGCTTAAGGAGAAATATTTTGATCTGCGGCCCATTTGGGACAAGCTGCGACGTAAGGTCGATTCTGCCAAACCAGCCTTGCCGCCCGGGGTGATAGGCCCCTTTGTAAATGATGAGTTTGGTGATGTGTTCGGCATTATCGTTTCCATTACCGGTGAAGATTTCAGCTATGCCGAAGTAAAGGATATTGCCGACGAAGTACGGGATGAATTCCTAATGCTGGATGAGGTGGCTAAGGTCGATGTGCTGGGTGCGCAAGAGGAACAGTTCTTTATTGAATACGACAATACCCGGCTGGCCGAAATCGGTATCTCTCCAGCGCAGCTCGCGCAGATATTACGGGGCCGTAATATTATTGATCCGGGCGGATCGATCTCTACCGGCATGGAACGAATCTCCATCGAACCCAGTGGTAACTACGAAACCATCGAGGACCTCGGCAATACCATTATTGATATCCCCGGAAAAAAACAGCTGGTTTATTTGCGTGATTTGGCAACCATTCGTTCTGGATACGTAGATCCTGCCGTTACTCGTATGCATGCCAATGGTTCACCCGCACTGGGCGTTGCGGTTTCGATGGTACGTGGCGAAAACATCCTGTTGTTAGGTGAAAAAAGCAAAGCGTTGGTTGAACGTATAAACGGTGTTTATCCGATCGGTATTGAATTTGAGATCGTCGCCTTCGAGCCAAATAAAGTCGAAGGCATGCTCAGTGAATTTTTCACCAGCCTGGGGCAGGCGATTCTTGCGGTTGCCTTCATCGCACTGTTTGCGCTCGGCATTCGCAATGGCCTGATCGTCACCTCGTTGATGCCAATGGCTATCTTGCTGGGTTTTATTGTGATGAACCTGGTCGATGTCGGCCTGCATAAAATTTCGATGGCAGCACTGATGATCTCCCTTGGTTTGCTGGTGGATAATGCGGTGGTGATGGTGGAGTCTATTGTCGTGTTGACTCGGCAAGGGAAAACCACCGCACGGGCTGCGATTGAATCAGCCAACGAGCTAAAGATACCACTGCTTACCTCCTCACTGACCACCTCCGCTGCATTTTTGCCGCAATTTTTGGCTGAATCCGTTTCCGGCGAATTTACCTCTGCGCTGTTTAAAGTGGTGACCATTACTTTGCTGAGCTCGTACGTGCTCACATTAACCATGATCCCGCTACTGTGCGTGGCATTCCTTAAAACAAAAGACAGCGTTGCCCGTTCACTTGCGGATAGCTACGAAAATCGTCTTTACCGAGGATACCGGGGCGGACTGATTTTTGTATTGAAGCATCGCATTATGACCCTGGTAGTTTTGATCTCGGTTTTTCTGGTGAGTATGCAAGGCTTCGGAATACTGCCCAAAGCATTCTTCCCTAAAGCATTGGCACCTTTAATTACGGTTGAAATTGATCTGCCAGTAGGTGCGCCCATTGAACGTACTGAGGCGATGGTGACCGATCTGGAAAATTACATGTACAGCACATGGAAAGCAGATCAGCGTGAAGATGGCCGTGGTATTGCCAACTGGGCAAGTTTTATCGGTAGTGGCGGAACCCGTTATACGCTGAACTGGACGCCGGAAGCACCCACACCTGAATATGCATCCATGATGATCAATACCACTGATTCCGATGTGGTTCCGGAAGTGATTGCAGGAATGGATCAGTTTATTTTCCAGAATTACCCGGATGTAACTGCGATCGTTAAACGAACCGTGGAAGGCCCGCCGGTTAAATCACCGGTGGGTATCCGGTTGACCGGAAAAGAGGTCAATACCCTGTTTGAGATTGCGGATCAGGTTAAGCAAAAACTACATTCGATGCCTGGTACGCGAGATATTGCAGATAACTGGGGGAGCTGGGCCAAGAAACTCTATATACGTATCGATCAGGCTAAAGCACGTCGCGCAGGCATCAGCAGTCAGGATATTGCGACCTCCCTGCAGGCTGGGTTCAGCGGTATCAACGTGACCCACTTCCGGGAAGATATCGATCTCATTCCGGTAACCCTGAGATCAAAAAATGCCAACCAGCCGGGCCTCGATAAACTCGAAAGTATGCAGGTGTATTCCCAGTCCCGTGGTACATCCGTACCCCTGAGTCAGGTTGCCGTTGTGGAGGTGATGTGGGAACCCGCAAAAATATTCCGCCGTGACCGATCCCGGGCAGTGACCGTATCCTCAGAGCTTGAAGAGGGCTTTACCTCCGAGGCAGTATCTGCCGAGCTGAGTGACTGGTTAAATGAACAGGCTGAACTTTGGCCCGCGGGCTATCGCTTTGAAATAACCGGCGCGGCACATGAATCCGCCAAAGCCAGTGGCGCAATTCAGGCAAAAATGCCGATAGGTATCATGGTGATTGTTGCACTGCTGATCTGGCAGTTTAACTCCTTCCGTAAGCCACTGATTATTCTGTTCACTATACCGATGAGCCTGATCGGTGTGGTTTCAGGGTTGCTGCTCATGGATAGCTACTTTGGAATTTTGACCTTCCTGGGCATTATCTCCCTTGCGGGTATCGTGGTGAACAATGCGATTGTATTGCTGGATCGGGTTAATATCGAAATCACCGAAAACGGTATGAGCCCGGATCTGGCGATCGTAGTTGCTGCCCAGCGCCGACTCCGGCCTATTCTGGTGACCACTGCCACGACTATCGGTGGCCTAATGCCGCTCATGTTGACCGGCACCATGTTTGATACCATGGCGATAGCCATTGTGTTCGGGCTGTTAGTAGCAACCGTGCTCACCCTTGGGTTTATTCCGTTACTGTACTCACTATTTTTCAAGGTCAATTTTAAAGATTTTGATTATCAGAAAGCAGTTTCCGATGTCTAGGGGGCTGTCGGGTTTAGCTGTTTTGGCTGTTTAGCTGTTTTGCTTGAGCAGCTAAATAACCCCGAAGACTATCTGGCCTCCAGTCTTTTTATTGACTGGAAAACCCCAGAGGTTTCAGCCCAGGCGAAGGCTCTAGCATCAACAAACGGTTCACTTGAAGAAACCGCACGCAACTGTTTCGAGTTTGTGCGTGATGAAATAAGCCATAGCCTGGATTTCAGATTAAACCCCGTCACCTGCAAGGCATCCGATGTGCTTCAGCACAAAACCGGATACTGCTACGCAAAAAGCCATCTACTGGCTGCGCTATTACGAGCCAATCAAATACCCGCCGGGCTATGCTATCAGCGCCTGACCATCTCCAACGACCAATCACCTTTTTGTATTCACGGATTGAATGCACTATTCCTTGAGCCATATGGATGGTACAGAATCGATGCAAGAGGCAATAAAGAGGGTGTTTCGGCAGAGTTTACTCCACCGGTTGAAACGCTAGCGTATCCCATCGTTAGTGAAGGTGAAGCGGATCTCTCCGGCATTCATTCGGAACCGCTGCTTGCAATTATCGAGCTGCTTACTAGCTGCAAAACATACGATGAAGTAGCCAGTAATTTGCCGGACATCTTGATTGAATCCTGACAGATTCTGGCCTGCCGCCTGGAACTTGTTGGAATGACTCCTATGATCACCTATATAAGCCCACTTTTTTGTAGGGTTTTTCTATAAAACAGCCGGCTACTGCTTACCTTATTCGCATATCTAATCTATAATAAGAACAATTATCATTAAGGGCTACGATAGCTCTCTGTACCAAATTTGTACTAACACTGCACTAATACTGTACTTAAAACCTATGTCCCAATTCCAGGTATTATCCGAGATCCCCGCTGGCCAGCCCGTCATGTTATCCAATATTGAGGATAGCCAGCTTAGCCGACGTTTGCTCTGTATGGGTATTCCCCCCGGCGTTGAGTTGGAGATATTCCATAACCGCAAGGGTTCCGTGGTAGTGGGTCGTAATTCGTTGCGGGTTGCACTCGGTGAGAAAGTTGCCAGTAAAATCGGGGTTACCCCTGTAGATGGCTAATCGCCGTACCGTTGCGATAGTCGGCAACCCCAACTGTGGTAAAACAACACTTTTCAACGCGCTGACTGGTGCGCGCCAGAAGACCGGAAACTGGCCCGGCGTCACTGTTGACCGAAAAGAAGGAGTCTATCAACACAGTGGCGATACCTATCAGGTGATTGATCTGCCCGGTTGTTATGCGCTGACCAATGATCGGGATGCGCTTGATGAGCAGATAGCCGCTGAATATATCACTCAGGGTAGTGCAGACCTGATCATCAATATCGTGGATGCCAGCAATCTTGAGCGCGGGTTATTTTTGACTCTGCAGCTTATTGAGATGGGCGCACCGGTTGTGGTGGTGGTCAATATGATCGATAGCGCCGAGCGCGCGGGTTATCAGATTGATTTAAAGCAACTTGAAATACAGCTTGGTTGTCCGGTGGTAAGCACCGTGGCTCACCGCGGCAAGGGCATTAAAGAGTTAAAGAGTCTCATACAGACCTGTTCCGAAAGCCCTCAAATAGCGACTGCCAGCCTACAATATTCCGAGCAGATCGAGACCGCTCTCGCCAGCATGGATTCCGATGCTGGCAGTAAACCTGCAAGTCGATGGCAGTTGCTTGAACAATGGTGCAAGCGAGATGAGGAAGAAGCGCATAACCTGCACGCCGCACGAATCGAGGTAGACGGGTACCGCTATCGATATGCCCAGCAAGTTGTTAGTACCGCTGTTTCAAAAAGCCAGAAATCCAGTATTGGTTTCTCCGATGCTATCGATAGACTGGTACTGAACAAATATCTTGGATTGCCAATTTTTCTGTTGGTGATCTACCTGATGTTCCTGTTTTCAATCAACATCAGCAGCGCCTTTATTGATCTATTTGACATGCTCAGTGGCGCTATTTTTGTCGATGGCATCGGTCATCTGCTGACCACAATCGGAAGCCCCGACTGGCTGCGGGTGCTCATTGCCAATGGTATCGGCGGTGGTATACAGGTGGTCGCTACTTTCATTCCTGTGATCGGCGGCTTATATCTATTTTTAGCGTTCCTTGAAGACTCGGGCTACATGGCCCGGGCTGCTTTTGTGATGGATCGTTTCCTGGGAAAAATCGGCCTCTCCGGTCGTGCATTTGTTCCGCTTATTATTGGCTTCGGCTGTAACGTACCCGCCGTCATGGCAACCCGCGCACTCGGTTCTGAGCGTGAACGTATCATGACCTCGATGATGGCACCCTTTATGTCCTGTGGTGCGCGGCTGTCGGTGTATGCACTGTTTGCTGCGGCATTCTTCCCGGTAGGTGGCCAGAACATGGTATTCCTGCTTTATATCATCGGTATCATCTTCGCCATACTCACCGGCCTGGTACTACAGAAGACGGTGCTGAAAGGTGTATCCGATTCACTGATGATTGAACTGCCCGCCTACCATATGCCAACCCTGAAGAATGTTCTGCTACACGCCTGGGACAAACTGAAAGGGTTTGTGGTCAGGGCCGGCAAAGTCATCATAGTGATGGTGTTTATCATCAATGTGGCCAATTCAGTAGGCACAGATGGTTCCTTCGGGCATGAAAATAGCAGTAGCTCTGTGTTGAGTGCAGCCAGCCGTGTGGTAACGCCCCTACTGTCACCATTAGGTATTGAAGAGGACAACTGGCCTGCGACCGTCGGTATCTTTGCCGGTGTACTGGCTAAAGAGGTAGTGGTGGGGACTCTGGATGCCATCTATTCATCGATTGATGCGGAGCAGAGCGAAGCAGCTGAAGAGGAACCCTTTGATCTGCTTGCCGCGATCGGCGATGCATTCAAAACCGTGCCGGGTAACCTTGTCGACGTGATGGACAATCTGGCCGACCCTCTGGGCATGCGGGTGCTGGATAGCACCGGTGATAGTGACGCAGCAGCAGCGGAGCAGGATGTAACCACCAGTACCTTCGGTGCGATGGCGAAACGCTTTGATGGCAAAGTGGGTGCTTTTGCATACCTGTTATTCGTACTGCTCTATTTCCCCTGCGCTTCTACCATTGCGGTTTTGGTGCGGGAGACCAACTACAATTGGGCGCTTTTTTCAGGTGCCTGGTGTACCGCCCTGGCATTTTCCGCCTCAACCATTTTTTATCAGACCGCTACCTTTAGTCGTCATCCACTTCATTCAGGGTTCTGGATTCTATTTTCAGCTGCGCTGGTCTTCATTTTTGTGTTTGCTATGCATATCCGCGGCAAACGCCTTGGTCGTCAATTTATACCGGTCAGGCAAATATAGAGACCTTTGCACGAGAGCCATTTTTCTCCCATGCGGCGTTAAAAACGTGCTCAATCGGTCATTTACACCTGTAAAGTCCCTCTCTGTGCGCGTTTTCGCCTAGCCTGAGAGAAAAATCATCTCCCGTGCAAAGGTCTCATTCAAAATAAATAGATGTTTTTTCTAATGTCTCGGCGTGGCTCGCCGATACAGGAGTTGGTAACCCATTTTTTATTTCCCTAATTTCCATTTCAGGATACCGGCCATGAACCTTAGCCATGTTCTTTCTCCGCTCAGAGATGTAGGTCATCAACAACCCAATAATCGGTTGTTTCACCCCAATAATATTCAGATTAAATCGCATCATGAGGGTTTGTCCGGTGTTAGCCTCCAGCAGATGCTTTCGCAGCGCCTTACCAGCTCCATTGGCGATAAGCTTGGAGTGCGTCCAGTAGATAAACCCTCCGAGGCTCAGCCGGGCGATTTTTCTGCAAAGACCGTTGCTGACAACGTGATGGGGTTTGTGCAAAACCATATGGATCGACTGAAACTCAACGGTGCCTCGACAGAGGAGCTGGAAGTTGCGTTAGCTGAGGCACGTAAAGGTGTTGAGCTGGGTATCAGTCAGGCTACGGAGGTTATCAACGGTCTCAATATGATGACCGATGAATTGGAAACGGGTATTGCCGATGTCGGTACGTTATTAACAGAAAGGCTGGATAAACTAGCGGATCAAATCAGACCGCCAGAGGGTGTTACCAGCGATATCAAAACCCGCTATCACAATGTGACAAAGGCTGAATCCAGCTCCAGTTTCGATCTGCAAATTACAACTCAGGAAGGGGATAAGGTAACGATTCAGATCAACCGCTCCAGCCAGATGATGGAGGTCAGTAATGTTAAGAGCTCGGAGGAGGGTACATCAGCGACCCACATGAGTAAGTCCAAATCCCACTCCTCTTTTAGTTTTGAAGTGCTGGGTGATCTCAATGAAACAGAAACCGCTGCTATTGAAGAGCTGCTTGGTAAGGTCAACACCCTGGCCGATGAGTTTTTTAACGGCGATCTAATGACTGCATTCGAGCAGGCTGGCGAGTTAGGGTTTGATGATGAAACGATTGCTAATTTTGCTCTGAATATTCAACAGGAACAGCGAATCGAGGTGAAGGAATCGGTCTACGCCCGTGTTTCGGGTTCCGGCAGCCTGGCAGATCTATCCTCTCCGCTTGATAAAATCGCATCATTTGCCCGAGACTTTGTCGATGCAATACAGCCCGCCGAAACTACACCGGATCAACAGGATCAGTCCGCCGTTGCCAGCAGCTTGCTAACCGAGTTTGTCCACCAGGACCAACGTTTTGCCGATATGATTACAGATATGCAGGAGCAGGCAAACCAGATGCTTGATCGGCTCACTGGTAGTATCACCGGCAGTATCGCAGCGCAGATATAGTCCAAAACTGGGCGATGGATCCTTTGACGGGATTCACCGCCCTGTCAGCTTCTTTTTCCCCTTTCTTTACGCTTTACACCGTTAACAGTATCGCTCTATTGCTATACAATCCCGCCACAAATTAGCATGGTCAAATTTGACGGTGATCTGTATAGAGGTTGGTTGAATGTTTGCAGTAGGACAACGTTGGATCAGTGATACCGAGCTGGAACTTGGGCTCGGTATGGTGGATGAGATTGATGGTCGTCATGTATTGATCTACTTTCCCGCAACCGATGAAACACGCCGCTACGCAATCGCTAACGCGCCCCTTACCCGGGTACGGTTTAAGGTTGGGGATCTGATTGAGCTGGAACTGAGCGAGGGCCAAACCAGAAACGAATTTGAAGTAGTCGCGCTGCAGGAGCAGAACGATCTCATTTTTTACGATGATGGCACCGACTGGATTCCGGAAACCAGCCTGAGTGGACTGATCCAGCTAAGCCAGGCTGCGGATCGTTTCTTCTCGGGCCAGCTGGATAAACTCAAAGCCTACGAACTACGCCTTTGCGCACTTCAAAAAACCAGCGTACTCAACGCTGATGACCATTACGGTCTGGCGGGTGCCCGTACCCAACTGCTGCCCCATCAACTCTATATTGCCCAACAGGTTTCGAACCGTGAACTGCCCCGTGTACTACTGGCGGATGAGGTAGGGCTGGGAAAAACCATTGAAGCCGGTTTGATTCTGCATCGGTTATTACTGCAGGGCAGAATGGAACGGGTGCTGATTTTGCTGCCGGACAACCTGATTCATCAATGGCTGGTGGAGATGGTGCGGCGCTTTAATCTCGCCTTTTCGGTGATGGATGAGGAGCGCTGCCTGACTTTTGAGATGGAACATCCGGATACCAACCCTTTTCAGCAGCAGCGTCTGGTGCTGGCATCGCTGGATGAGATGGCCAATCGCGCTAATCGAACGGCCCAGTTGCTTGAATCTGAATGGGATCTGGTGATTGTAGATGAAGCGCACCACCTTCACTGGTCACCGGATGGCAGCGCCGTGGATAAACGTTATCGACTGGTTGAAGCGTTGGCCTGTATCTGCCCAGGGCTTTTATTGCTGACCGCCACCCCGGAACAGTTGGGAATTGAAGGCCATTTTGCGCGTCTTCGATTGCTTGATCCGGAACGCTTTCATGATCTTGAAGCCTTTGTAAAAGAGGAGCAAAGCTATCGCCCCGTGGCAGAAGCGGCTCGCTCACTTCTGAATGCGCGATTGCTTACTGCACCTCAGATAAAAGAGCTGGAACAGTGGTTGGATGGGCCGGTTACGGCAGAGCCTGATGAGCTACAACGTCAGCAGTGGTTACAGCAACTTATCGACCGTCACGGAACCGGACGGGTACTGTTCCGAAATAGCCGCTCCGCCATTAAGGGGTTTCCGCAGCGCTGTTTTGTGCCGGCTCCACTGGCATTGCCTGCGGCCTATCAAACGTTGACTCAGGATGCCGGGAAAGAGCAGTCGGCAGATGAAAATGGTATTACCGCATCACTGTATCCGGAGCGGATACTGGCAGACTGGTTTGATCATGACCCTCGCATCGAGTGGTTAATTCAGCTACTCAAACAGCATCCAAAGGAAAAGATACTGCTGATCTGCCATCGCGCAGAAACTGTATTAACTCTCAGTGAACAGCTGCGGCTTCGGGAGGGGATACACTGCGCGGTTTTCCATGAAGGGCTGACTATTCTAGAGCGAGACAGAGCTGCCGCTTACTTCTCGGATCTGGAATATGGTTGCCAGCTTATGCTCTGCTCGGAGATCGGTAGTGAAGGACGCAATTTCCAGTTCGCCCATCATCTGGTGATGCTGGATTTGCCGCTCAACTGTGACCTGCTGGAGCAACGTATAGGGCGGTTGGATAGAATTGGCCAGCAGCATGATATCCAGATCCACGTGCCCTATTTTGAAGGTCACGGCAGCGAAGCACTGGTGCAAATTTATCACCAGGGCTTTGATCTATTTGAATCTACCCGCGCCTCTGCCCAGAGCATGCTAGAACGGTATTTTGATGCGATAACTGAGGTGATACAGCAGAATAATGATGGTGTACAGCGACTAATCGCACAGCTAATACCGGAACGGCAGGCGCTGGATCTGGCGCTAGAGCAGGGCAGAGACTGGCTGCTCGAACAGAACTCCTGTGATGAGCAAAGCGCAGCTGAAATCGTACAGGCTATCGAGCAAAATGATCAAAGAAATGATGAAGAATTACAGCTGTTTGTTGATCAGGTCTGCGAACTGTATGGAATCGAGCAGGACTACCACAGCGCCGACTGCCATATACTCAGGCCCGGTGATCACATGGTCTATCCGCAGTTCCCGCACCTTCCCGAAGAGGGCCTGACCTATACCTGCAACCGGGAAATAGCAGTAACGCGGGACGAAATTCAATTTTTCAGCTGGGAACATCCACTTATTTGTGGGGCATTTGAGCTGTTGTTGAATGAGTCATTGGGGAATAGCTGTGTCGCCTATCTTGATAAACACAGTTACAAAACCGGGCAGTTTTTTCTACAGGTGCAGTTTGTATTAAGCTGCCAGGCACCCAAATCGCTGCAGCTACAGCGATACCTTCCCGCAGCTAGCCTGTATTTAACCGCCATGCCCGATGGCACTCAAAAAGGCGGCGCAATAGCGGCTTTGAATGAGCTGCAGGATATCGATAAAAAAACAGCGGTCATGCTGGTTAACAACATGCGAAACCCTATTGAGGGAACACTTAAACAGATTGAGGAAACCGGCCAGAGCTATCTGCCAAAACTACTTGAGCGTGCGCTTGAAAAAGTGGATCAGGAATATGCAGGAGAGATCAGTCGTCTTGAACAGTTAAAGCGGCGCAACCCCAATATCCGACAGCAGGAGATCGATAGCCTGCATGATAAGCAAAAACAGTTGACGCAACACATACAGCAGGCAAAACTACGAAGCGACAGTATTCGTGTGGTTTTTTGTGGGTAGTTAGATTGCCCAGTCCGTATTTGAGGCAACAAAACCTTAAATCGACTAATTCCGTATAGAAACATGTTGGGCTAGGGCATTGGCCACACACATTTCATAATCTGGTGTTTTGGGGGCGGTATGAAAATTGATGCAATTGATCATGTCACTTTGTATGTACGTTCAATCGCGAAAGTGAAAAGTTTCTACATGGATCTGTTTGAATTGAGCTGCAGGGAGTTTGATGAAAATGACAGCCGTTATCTGGTAGTAGAAAACGAAACGTTGCATTTTTTTATCATGGAAGACAAAACCGTCACGCCGGAATTTGTCGGCATGCAACATATCTCATTTTCTGTAGAGTCATTAGATACGGCGATTGAACAGTTAAAACTGCTAGGGCATTCCTACTGCATTGGGCGTTACGAAGGTTTCGAAAAACGAAATTTTGACTGGTGCGAATGGCGTGATCCTGAAGGGATAAAAGTTGAGTGCATACAGTACATATAGTTATGTGCCCTATGCACTCGGTAACAGTGGTTTAGTTCCACCTATTTCTTTATTTCACTTTCAGGTCGCCAGGTCGAGCGATCAAAAACAACACTAAGGGTTCCTGAGCTAACCACTATTTTTCGGTTGAGTTGTCCGGAATAACTGGGAAGTCCGTCGTCCCAGCGTCCGAGTACACATAGCTTTTCACGCTCTTTATCCTTGCAGTACCAAGCTCTCCAGGCGATCACTTTTTTGCCTGCGTCAGAGTTATCACAAACATAATTTTTCGGTAGGCCGAACTCAAGTACAGCGGCATTTTGAGGCGGGCGTGGATTATCACATTTAGCGACGGCATAGACCGGGTTGGTCACTCGTTCTGGCATGACTTCACCCGCAGCGGTTCGGCGGGTGATCTCTTCATCCAGTTGTGTTTGTGCTTCTGCCTCCTTCTGTTTCCAGGATTTTTTTCCTCCTTCATCTGATGCACTTGCATAGCTTGTGACAAGCGCCAGAAAAGTCGTCAGGACTATCCATTTGTAATTTGAGGTCATACCCAGTTCCACCTTCTTAATTCTGCGGTTGTGTTTCTGTTTATCCTAACAGCCCCCCTTCGAAACACAACATGCCGGATAGCTTGCTTGTTGGGTTAAGGTTCCTTTCGATAGGGCATTGTCGTTTGAAGATGAGCAATCTGATGTTTCATCGCCTGCCGCTCTTCTGTGCAAAATTGATCAATGGCTTGCTCAAAGCGAGGATCGGCTATCCAGTGCGCAGAAAGGGTTCTGGTCGGAATAAAACCACGGGATATTTTGTGCTGGCCCTGTGCGCCGGGTTCGAAAATCGAGAGCTTTTCCCTGATGCAATATTCGATCCCCTGATAGTAGCAGGCTTCAAAGTGAAGGCTGTCAAAGTGGTGGGATGATCCCCAGTGTCGCCCGTATAGATGAGTATCACTTCTGTACATCAATGCACCGGCTACGCACTGCTCATCGTGATCGGCAAGCACCAGGAATGTCTGGTCGGGCAGTTGTCTGGCGATATTGATAAAAAAATCGAGATTGAATTTTGGCGTATTCCATTTTTCATGGAAAGTACGGCTGTAAAATTCATTGAAGCGAGCCCAGTCCTGCTCGGAAGCTGTATGCCCATCCAGAAGCCGAAAGGTGACACCGGCCTGCTCAACCTTACGACGTTCCTGTTTGATATTTTTACGCTTTCGCGAACTGAGCTGGCTCAGGAAATCGTCAAAATTCTTGTAGTCCCGGTTGGGCCAGTGATACTGGCAATCATGTCGAATCAGCAATCCGGATTGTTCAAGAAAAGGGTGTTGTGGCTCGGTTGAAAACAGGCAGTGAACACTACTGGCATCAATCTGTTTGGCGACCTGAATGGCAGATTGAAGTAACAGGGGGAAAAATTGATCCTGGTCTTCCGGCTTACACAAAAAGCGTTGCCCAAGGGTAGGGGTGTAGGGAACCGCCGATACCAGCTTGGGGTAATAATGAATGCCATTCTCGTGATAGGCGTTTGCCCAGCTGTGATCAAATACAAACTCCCCCTGTGAATTGTATTTTTGGTACATCGGCATCGCAGCCTTGAGCATGTCATCCTCGAATATTGCGATATGGCAGGGTATCCAGCCGGACTCCTCACCTACGCACTGATGAACTTCTAGCGCGTTAAGAAACTCGTGACGCAGGAATGGATTATTGGCTTCAACCAGGCTGTTCCACAGCTCCGCAGGAATCTCTTTAATCTGTTGATGTATCTCTATTTTCAAACTGAATATCCAATGCGGTGATGAGCACTATTAATAAGCGGAGAGGACGAAGTACTCAGGCGTGAACTGCTTAAAAGAGTGAAGCGTAAAACGCTTGCGTTGGGTGGTATGATGAAACCCTCGCACAGTGTATTACATCGAGCCAGGGATTTTTATGATACAGCAATCACTCCACCCATTTGAGCGCCTGACACCAGAGTTTTTGCTAGATGCGGTGGAAAGTTTGGGGTATCTCTGTGACGGTCGATTATTCCCGCTAAACAGCTACGAAAACCGGGTGTATCAGGTAGGTATCGAAGAAGCTGAACCGCTGATCTGCAAATTCTACCGGCCAGACCGCTGGACCAAAGAACAGATCTTTGAAGAGCATCGCTTCTGTTACGAGCTAGTCGAGCAAGAGATCCCCGTTGTCGCGCCAATGAAAAATGATAACGGCGAATCACTGTTTGAATATGATGGTTTTCAGTTCGCACTGTTTGTACGCCGAGGCGGCCACGCACCGGAGCTGGACAACCTGGACCATTTGCTGATCCTCGGCCGCCTTATGGGGCGCATTCACCTGGTCGGCGCGGTGCAGCCTTTCGAACACCGCCCAACCATAGACAGCCAAAGCTATGGCCACAAAAGTGCCGAGCTAGTAGGGCAGCACCATATCCCGGATTCACTGAAAGAATCCTACGTCAGCCTGACTCGGGATCTACTTCAACTAGTCGATGAAAAAATTGCAGCAGTGGGAGAAGTACCGCTCATACGCTGCCATGGTGACTGTCACGTCGGCAATATCCTATGGCGCGACGATACACCCCATTTTGTTGATTTTGATGATGCGCGAATGGCGCCGGCGATTCAGGATCTGTGGATGTTTCTATCCGGAGATCGCTCCCAGCAAATCGGACAACTTTCTGAGCTGATAGAAGGCTACAATGAATTCGGTGACTTTCAGCCCCGCCAGCTTGGTTTGATCGAACCATTACGCACCCTGCGTATCCTCCACCACACTGCCTGGTTAGCCCAACGCTGGGATGATCCGGCTTTTCCCAAGGCGTTCCCCTGGTTCAACACGGAACGTTACTGGGGTGAGCATATATTAGAGCTTCGGGAACAAATGTTCGCGCTGGATCAGCCAAATTTGAAGTTGTTTTGAATGGGTGTTTTGGTTGTAATATTACGAGGGCAGCAGAATGCGTGATTGCAAGACCCGTACCCTTCACCCAGCTCTGCGCTGACGCACAGCCTGGGCCAGTTCTTCCAGCACAAGGGCAGTGTCAGCCCAGTTAATGCAGGCATCGGTAATACTTTGCCCATGGGTCAAGCCTTTGCCATCAACCACATCCTGGCGCCCTTCAACCAGATTGCTCTCCAGCATGATTCCA
The DNA here is from genome assembly GCA_019090315.1 of Pseudomonadales bacterium. Taxonomy (GTDB): domain Bacteria; phylum Pseudomonadota; class Gammaproteobacteria; order Pseudomonadales; family JAHRWD01; genus JAHRWD01. The sequence continues at coordinate 1,847 of JAHRWD010000107.1, read as the reverse complement.
AAAATACTACCACTACCCCTGGCGATCTGCTTCGCAATGTCGCTGGCAACGTCAATTTGTCGGGCGGGAATTTTACGGCTGTTGGCATGGCTGGCATCGATCATAATCCGCGAAGCCAGGCCCGCTTTACTCAGCATGGCGTCCGCATCATCAACTGAAAACATATCGTAGTTGGGGTGTTTTCCGCCGCGCAGAATAATATGGCAATCCTCATTTCCAGTGGTCTGGAAAATAGCCGAACGCCCCTGCTTGGTAACTGATAAAAAATTGTGTGGTTTGGAGGCCGATTTAATCGCATCGATGGCCACCTGGATATCGCCGTCGGTGGCATTTTTGAAACCTACCGGGCAGGACAGCCCCGAAGATAATTCACGGTGCGTCTGACTCTCTGTCGTCCGCGCGCCTATCGCGCCCCATGAAATAAAATCGGCATAAAACTGCGGGCTAATTAGGTCCAGGTACTCTGTACCGGCAGGAAGGCCCATATCCGCCAGATCGGACAATAAATGCCTGGCCAGATGCAAGCCTTTATTGATTTGAAACGTCTGATCGAGGTCTGGATCGTTTATCAGGCCTTTCCAGCCCACCGTGGTGCGTGGTTTTTCAAAATATACACGCATAACAATGAATAGATCGTTTTGGTGCTTGTCCGCTGCGGCCTTGAGCTTTAGCGCATATTCACGTGCCGCGGCGGGGTCGTGAATTGAGCAAGGTCCCACGATTGCCAGCAGTTTATCGTCTTCTCCTGAGAGAATTCTGTGGATAGTGCTACGCGCATTTTCAACCGTCGCAGCTGCCGCCTCGCTCACCGGCAAGTCGGCAACAAGCTGCTCCGGAGAAATGAGTTCATCGGTTTTCTGTATTCGCAGGTCGTCAGTATTTGTCGTCATTTTTGATTCTCCCGTGTCGACACTGTTGTCATGTGTTGTTCAATTAACTTGGGCTAGGCGTTCCGCTTTTTCGCGGGCTCGCATAGTTTATACCCGCGCTGGGGGTGCAGGTGTCTTCGTATCCCTACCAAGTTACGGAGGAAGCAGCCTCTACGAGCCGCAGGCTGTTTGGCGAGCAATAGAAATCGGAATGCGTGATTGCAAGACCAGCCCCGGGATGCTTTTATTAAAAGTGCTACGTAATAAATTAGGTGTTTGTCAGGTCGTACGCTAGTTGTCCCGTAAGTACGTTATACAAGTTAACGCATTGAAGGGAAAGGAGCGAATTTCTATTCCTTGATCCAATGTAAGATTCGATTATTGGCTGGCATCGGATAGTCATTTTGTAGTGTTAACCCCGCCTCAGTGGCTAACTTATCGATAGCTTCAAAATCACGAATGGCTGATTCAGGGTGCTGTTGTTTGAGCCATTGATCAAACCTGGCGTTACTCTCGCTGCTATAACTCCCGTTGTAATTAAAAGGCCCGTAAAGAACAAGATGGCCATTTTTCTGTAATGTTTTCCCCGCTGCGTCGAATAAAATCTCTACCCCAGACCAGGGCATAATATGTACTGCGTTGGCGCTAAATATTGCATCGATGGCGGAGGTGGGCCAACTATTTTTGAATAAATCTAATTCAATTGGTGTAGGGGTATTGGTTAAAGCAGCATGATCGAGCCGCGTTTTAATCCCCGGTAAATAGACCGGCTGATCGCTACACTGCCACTTCAAATGAGGCAACTGTTCCGCAAAATAGACTGCATGTTGGCCGGTGCCGCTACCTATCTCTAATGCCGATTTAATCTCTGTAAACAGTGGTTTAATGATTTGATCTTCCCCCGATAAAGTGGACACCGGGTTTATGGTGTTAGACCTTGTTCATATTCAATCGGCGACATATAACCGATTCCAGAGT
>JAHRWD010000106.1 GCA_019090315.1 Pseudomonadales bacterium | reverse complement strand
GGTGGCAGAGCGGCTGAATGCACCGGTCTTGAAAACCGGCATAGGTTTGTAGCCTATCCAGGGTTCGAATCCCTGCCCCTCCGCCAAAATTCCTGAAAAAAGCCTCTGCTTTCAGAGGCTTTTTTTTGCCCTCCGTTTTGGTAACGCGCTGTTTTAGCCACGCCCGCTACAATCAAATTTGGCAGCCTGTCGATAACTCCGACTCGATAAGGGTTACTAAGTTCCGTTGTCGTGGTTGACCGGGTTAACGCCTGGCTTTTCCATTCCTGTTCCAAGGAGATGGAGCCGAATAGAGATAATTCAAGCTCCGTTCTATTTTGCTCTGTGTCCGAAAATACCGCTACAATGCTTGTGCTGAATAATTGCCAGGCTGTTATTCGGAAATGACTTCGTTACTACTCTCACTGCTTTTAAAAAAGGACTGTTCAAATGAAACTATTTTATACTCCCGGTGCCTGCTCAATGGCGGTTCATATCGCACTGAATGAAGCCGGCGCTAAATATGATCTGGAAAAAGTAGATCTACAAAGTAAAAAAACCGAGTCCGGTCTGGATTATATAGCTATCAACCCGAAGGGTTACGTGCCCTGTTTGCAGCTGGATAACGGTGAATATCTCACTGAGGTGGGGGCATTGTTGCAATATATTGCGGACAGCAATCCTGCTGAAAATCTCCTGCCTGCGGTAGGTGAGGCTGCTCGATACCGTGTACTCGAAACAGCCAATTTTGTTTCAACTGAGCTTCATAAAAACTTTGGCCCGCTATTCAATCCGGCGACCACGGACGAAGCACGAAAAGAGCGAATGGAGCTGATCGGCAAACGGCTGGATATTGTTAACAGCCAGCTGGAAGGCCGGGATTTTCTGGTGAGTGATCAGTTCACCATTGCCGATGCCTACTTAACAACCGTGCTGGGCTGGGCAACCTTTGCCAAGCTCGATCTCGCGGCCTGGCCGAACCTTGGCGCATACGCGGGGAAAATGATGAGTCGACCGGGTGTTGTGGCGACACTAAAGGCTGAAGGTATGATGTAAAAAGATCGAAGCCCTGAGCGATTAACCCAGGGCTTCGACCCCAATCGGAGTTAAAATGACCACTTCAAATGAACAGCCGCTATCGACACCAGCGGTCACCATCGACATCGTATCGGACGTACTATGCCCCTGGTGCGTGATTGGCTACAAACAGCTAGAAAAAGCACTGGCGCAAATTTCAACCGAGATGACGGTAAGTATCCACTGGCAGCCATTCCAGTTGGTGCCGGATTTAGCACCCGGTGGCCAGAATACCGCTGAGCGGATTCAGCAGAAATATGGCATGTCTGCTGAACAAAGCACTGCATCACGGCAACGGCTAATGGAGCTGGGAAATTCTCTCGGTTTTGATTTTAATTACACCGATGGTACGCGCTCATACAATACCTTTAATGCGCATCAACTGTTGCATTGGGCGGCTGGATACGGCTTACAAACTGAATTAAAAATGGCACTGTTTAGTGCATGTTTCACCGAACATAAAGCGATTGATGAAATAGATGTGCTGGTTGAAATTGCTGAATGCGTTGGCTTAGATGGCGAAAATGCACGCGATATTTTGGACGAGCAAATCTACTCTGAAGCGGTTGATGCGATCAGCATGCAGTGGCGCGAAGCGGGTATAAGTAGCGTTCCCGGTTATATATTCAATAAAAAATATCTATTGTCCGGCGCTCAGGAACCCGCTGCATTTATCAGCTGTATCGAAAAGGTACTTGCCGATGAAGCTGAAAACAGCGGGTAAATCCAAGACGGTTACATAGCGAGCCTTGCTAATGGCTAAACAGAAAAAACCAAAAAATTGCCTCTGCGATAGTGGACTGTTATTCGAGCAATGCTGTCAGCCGCTTTTAAATGAAACAAGGCTTGCGACCAGTGCGCTGGCATTGATGCGTAGTCGTTACAGTGCATACGTACTGGCTGATGAAGGTTATCTATTGAAGACCTGGCACAGTGATACGCGGCCGCAACAGTTAGAACTTGATCAGAACCAACAACAGTGGCGACGATTAAAAATCGTGGATACTGAACTGGGAACACCCGATGATGAGACCGGTATGGTGGAATTTATCGCGACCTTTAAATTAAACGGGCGTGCCGAACACCTTCGGGAGCGCAGTCGTTTTAGTCGTGAGAACGGCCAATGGGTCTATATTGATGGCATACATCAACAGCCAACTCAGTTGTGATAAAAAAGTGATCATTATGTGATGGGCTGGTGAAATCCCGTTGCAATCGTGAAACCATCCAAAACAACTCGCAAAGGGAACCCAGTTGATATAAAAACCATTTGGAGAGTGGGCTGAATTTTATTTTAGTCTTGCGGCAGCGTAGCGTTACATCGGTTTGGATTTTAATGCGGATTTATACAGGCAAACGTACTGCTGCAATAATCAAAATTACGCCATTAATGAGCGCAAGCATAAGGGGGAATGCAGGAGGTTGTTCTTTTTTAACAATGCCTGTTCCCGCTAGTAACAAACCGACAAACAAAAATATCAGGAGCGTTATGATGGCGATAGCCAGTCCGTTATAACCGAAATAATCTTGCTGAGGATTCAGTAATTTAATCGCAGCCATAGCCACAGGCAAACTGACCAGATTGCAAATAGTGGCGGCGATTGAAAAATAGGGTTTTCCGGTCGTTTCTGATTTGTCTTGTGTCATACGTTTTTTATGCAAAAAAGATAATTACGATGAAGTGAATATAAAAAAAGCCAGGGTGATATGCCTTGGCTTTTTTATTTGGCTATTTAGCGTTTTGACTGTTAGTGAGGGTGAACTCGAACAGGCAGATCAGCAAAACCATTCACAAAGGCTGAATGGCTGCGCACTGGCGTGCCAACTACTTCAACATATTTGAAGCGTTTCATGATCTCTTCCCATGCGATACGCAACTGCATTTCCGCCAGACGATTACCCATGCAGCGGTGAATGCCAAAGCCAAATGACAGATGCTGACGAGGCCGTTGACGATCAATAATGAACTCGTAGGGGTTATCAACGGCATCCTCATCGCGGTTGCCGGACACATACCACATCACCACTAGCTCACCTTTCTTGATTTTTTTGCCACCAACAGTGGTGTCTTCAAGAGCAGTACGTGCCATATGGGTCAACGGTGTTTGCCAGCGGATGATTTCTGGAACCATTTTAGGAATCAGGCCGAGGTTGTCCCGCAGTTTTTGATACTGTTCCGGGTTTTTATTCAGGATATCTACACCACCAGACAGGGAGTTACGGGTGGTATCGTTACCACCTACAATCAGCAACATCAAGTTGCCCAAAAACTCCATTGGCTGCAAATTACGGGTAGATTCACCGTGGGCCAGCATCGAGATCAGATCATTGCTGGGTGGCGCATTTACGCGCTCATTCCAGAGTTTGGTAAAGGCCGGCAGGCACTCTTCACTGAGAATACGGAACTGCTCTTCTTCGGATTCAACGATGTCATCGATGCCGGGGCGTGATGTTGCTACATCGGACCAGTAGGTAAGTTTGTGACGCTCTTCAAAGGGGAAATCAAACAGTGTAGCCAGCATCTGGGTAGTCAGTTCAATCGATACGCGATCCACCCAGTTGAAGGTTTCGCCGACGGGTAGTGAATCAAGAATGCCTTCCATACGCTCCCGAATGATTGGCTCCATAAGGGCCAGGTTGGAGGGTGCAACCACACCCTGAACTGTACGGCGTTGATTGCCGTGCTCTGGCTCATCCATTGCGATAAAGCTGGTAGTGGCGCTGAGTTGTTCGCTCTGGCTGAACACACTAATACGTTTGTCGGATGAAAAAACCTCGTGGTTGGCTTCAACTTCCATGATGTCTTTGAATTTTGTTACTGACCAGAAAGGACCGTTGACGGAATCTTTGCAGTAGTGAACCGGCTCTTCTTCACGTAGTCGGTCAAAAAATCCCCACATGGTGCTTGTGTGAAACAGTGCGGGTTGAGAAACGTCGATCTCGTCCAGCGGTACGCTGTAGGGGTCTCTCCCGTACATGTTGTTCGCTAACGAAGCGGTTTTATCAATGATCCGCTGGGTTACTTCGGATTTATCAAATATAGGTGCACTGCTCATGATTTATTTCCTGTCAGATATTATTGTTATGTTTGGGACTACATTTCTAAGTCCCTGTGTAAGCGGGTGTAATCAGTTCGTTTGCCAATGTGGGTACCTGGACCCTGATATACGTTGGTGCGCGAACAATCAGTTGATTCCTTTTCTAATCATGGTTACGCCGGCAACCAATGATCATAATCTGGAACTGATTTTTAATAAAGGATATGCCGCGACAAATTGTGCGTAAATTGGCGCGTTTATGGATGTCGATGCCTGGTTTGATGAGCGAGTGTACCGGATTTAGTATCGCCGGGGTATGGGTTGTTGGGGAGAAGGGACAGGGGGTTTGTAGCTCAAAACTAAAAGGGGCAGGATGGATATCCTGCCCCTTTTTTTGGTTGTTTTAATTCATCGCACGGTGATGAATTTCGGTGAGCGCTATAAAGGATGAAGCCGAACCGGCAACTCAGTAAATCCTTTAATAAAGGGTGAATGGCTACGTACCGGATCACCAACTACTTCAACGAAGCTGAAGCGTTTCATGATCTCTTCCCAGGCGATCCGTATCTGCATCTCTGCAAGTCGGTTGCCCATGCATCGGTGCACACCAAAACCAAAGGAGAGGTGATGACGGGGCTTATCGCGGTCAATGATAAACTCGTAGGGGCGATCAATTTCATCTTCATCGCGGTTGCCGGAGACATACCACATCACCAGTAGATCACCTTTTTTGATGTTTTTGCCGCCCACTACAGTATCTTTGGTGGCGGTACGTGCCATATGGGTTAACGGTGTTTGCCAACGAATAATTTCAGGCACCAGTTTGGGTATCAGGCTGACATCATCTCGCAGTTTTTGATACTGCTCAGGGTTTTCATTCAGTGCCAATACACCGCCGGAAAGCGAGTTACGGGTGGTATCGTTACCGCCAATAATCAACAGCATCAAGTTGCCCAGGAACTCCATCGGTTGCATATGACGGGTAGATTCACCGTGGGCCAGCATTGAGATCAGGTCACTGCTGGGTGGCTCGTTAACGCGCTCATTCCAGAGTTTGGTGAAGGCGGGCAGGCACTCTTCAGCCAGTACGCGGAACTGCTCTTCATCCGTTTCGACAAGACCATCAGGCCCGGGCTGGGTGGTTGCGACGTCAGACCAGTAGGTAAGTTTGTGGCGCTCTTCAAAGGGGAAGTCAAACAGCGTAGCCAGCATCTGGGTGGTCAGCTCAATCGATACCCGATCTACCCAGTTGAAGGTTTCACCCACCGGAAGGGATTCAAGAATGCCGATGACGCGTTCTCTGATAATGGGTTCCAGAATCGCAAGATTACTGGGCGCTACTACACCCTGAACGGTGCGGCGCTGATTACCGTGTTCCGGTTCATCCATCGCGATAAAACTGGTGGTATTGTTCAGGTCACCTTTACGCTCCAGAACGGTGATGCGTTTGTCCGATGAGAAGGTATCGTGGTCAGCTTCTATCGCCATAATATCTTTGTATTTGGTGATCGACCAATAGGGGCCATTTTCTGAGTTTGCGCAGTAATGAACCGGGTCTTCTTTACGAAGACGATCAAAAAAACCCCACATGGTATTGCTGAAAAAAAGATCAGCCTGGGATACATCAATCTCATCCAGCGGTACGCTGTTTGGATCCCGCCCGACCATGCTATTGGGGACTGATGTGTTCTGGCTTAATTCGCTCATGGTAAATGTCCTTTTAATTATTGTTATTGAAAGAGAACTACTTTTTGTAGCATACAGTCTGACAGATCAATCGGATCAGGCACTGTATTCATGTTGTCACTATCGACTCATGAACCTGACCGACTGGTTATAAAAGGGCTGATCAAAAATGCTATTTGGCGTGAAGCCGAACCGGTAGCTCCGCAAACCCTTTAATAATAGGTGAATGATTACGCACAGGATCACCCACTACTTCAACGAAACTGAAACGTTTCATGATCCCCTCCCAGGCAATCCGAAGCTGCATCTCCGCCAGGCGATTGCCCATGCAACGATGGATACCAAAACCAAAGGAGAGGTGATGGCGAGGTTTGTCACGATCAATAATAAACTCGTAAGGCTGCTCAATCTCATCTTCGTCGCGGTTGCCGGATACATACCACATGACCACCAGGTCACCTTTTTTGATCTGCTTGCCGCCTAGTACGGTATCTTTGGTGGCATTTCTTGACATATGGCTCAGCGGCGTTTGCCAGCGAATAATTTCAGGTACCAGTTTGGGGATCAGGCTGACGTCATCACGCAGTTTCTGATACTGATCGGGGAATTGATTGAGGGCCAATACACCACCGGTCAGGGAGTTACGGGTGGTATCGTTGCCGCCTACGATCAACAATAGCAAGTTACCCAGAAATTCCATTGGCTGCATATTACGGGTGGTTTTACCGTGGGCCAGCATTGAGATCAGGTCACTGCTGGGTGGCTCGTTAACGCGCTCATTCCAGAGTTTGGTAAAGGCCGGTAAGCACTCTCCAGCTAATATCTGGAACTGCTCTTCATCAGTCTCAACCAGTGCGCCTGGCCCTGGTTGGGTGGTGGAAACATCTGACCAGTAAGTAAGGTTGTGGCGCTCTTCGAAGGGGAAATCAAATAGTGTGGCGAGCATCTGGGTGGTCAGCTCAATCGATACGCGATCTACCCAGTTAAAGGTTTCGCCAATCGGTAATGAATCGAGAATATTGCCCACTCGTTCGCGGATAATAGGCTCTAATATCGCCAGGTTAGTAGGGGCTACTACGCCTTGAACCGTGCGGCGTTGGTTGCCGTGTTCTGGCTCATCCATCTGGATAAAGCTAACGGTCTTGCTCATCTCACCTTTGCGTTGGAGCAGGGTGATCTGGTTCGCGGATGAAAAGGTATCGTGATCGCCTTCGACCGCCATGATGTCTTTATATTTGGTGACCGACCAATAGGGTCCCTGTACGGAATCCTTGCAGTAGTGAATTGGGTCTTCTTTTCGTAGCCGATCAAAAAACCCCCACATGGTATTGGAAAAAAACAGATCCGGCTGGGATACATCGATCTCATCCAGCGGCACGCTATAAGGGTCGCGGCCATACATGCTATTGGCTGAGGCGGGGATATCGCCGAGTCCAGCTGGGCGCGCAATATTGTCTGAAACGGATGACTTGCTCATCTAAATTCTCCTTTTTAGGTTTGAAGCCCCTGACGAGCGGTCTGGGTTTGACAGCTTGTTTTTCGCCCTAGGGTTCTGATCTACCGGTTATTATTAGTATGTGTCTGATCTAGACGGTAAAAGCATCGGCTCGAATACAAGACTTTGATACGCCGATGCGTGCCCATACAGGAGTATGGACATTTGTTGTAATTTCTATTTATCGAAGGGGACTATATACCGAGTAGTGGTATATAGAAAGTTGATTGCCGCCAGCAGCCTGTCGGATTTAGGAAAGGTGCCCTTCGGCTTCGCTCAGGGAGCGCGTATAGCCTCCTTCCCTCACAAATGAAATGACCCGATATCTGTATTATGAGATCAACTATTCAGCAAATTTCACACTATTTCGGCCATCATTCTTGGCATCGTACATCGCTTTGTCGCTTGCAGATATCAGATGTTTGATCTTGGATCCATGTTCAGGGAAACAGGAAACGCCTATGCTGAGTGTGGCATAAATGTGGTCACCAGTGGGTGTTTCAATCTTTGTGGCGTTGATAGCGGTGCGCATTCTCTCGGCTGCGGTCAATGCTTCTTCAAGGGATGTTTCCGGCATGCAAATTACAAACTCTTCGCCGCCATACCGAAAAAATATGTCATTGCTCCGCAGTAAGTTGTCGAGCGCCCTGGAAACGGTTTTTAACACCAGATCACCGAAGGCATGGCCATAGTTGTCGTTGTACATTTTGAAGTGATCAATATCGATCATTGCGACGGAGAAATGTTTGTTTTTACGAATACTATCATCCAGTACCACATCCATCCGCACGAAGCCGGCACGGCGATTGAGTATTTGGGTCAGATGATCCAGCCTGGATAGTTCCGAGAGTGTGTGTTCCAGAGTTTTAGTTTCGGTGATATCAAAAATAATACCGAGTAGCCCGGCGGTTTCACCGGCGGCATCATTAAAAGTGACCTTGTGATACTGGAAAACGAATTCATCACCATTGGGGTTGGTAAAATCCGTTTCATACTGCTGTACGCCAGGGCTATTAAGCAGTTCATTATCCCTGGCATGAAAAATATCTGCCTGCTCGGGTAACCATAAATCGTGTACGGTTTTGCCGATCATCTGTTCTCGGCTGAAACCACAGAACTCTTCAAAACTGGTATTGCACGACAGATACAAACCATCAAGATCTTTGATAAAAATGGGCTTTGGGATTAGATCAAGCACCAATAACAGGGAGTCATGGTTGTTCTTTATGAAATGGAGCAGGTCAGCGTTGTCCATGGTCGATAAATCTACTCTGCTAATCGCAGTATCGAATGCCCGCCAAAATTCCACGCGGACTGTAAGGTTTTGTAAGGGCAAACAGGATAGATGAAATAGATCAAAAAATCATCAATATTGTGATGAGTGACGCAATATTGAACAGTTTGGGGGGATGCGATTTGTTGAGCAGGGTTAATTCCGCTGATGGCTTATCGATTAGCCCAATACATGCTCAATTTCGGGCAGCATTCGCTGCACACATTGTCTGCCCTCTTCAATCGCTTCCTTTGCGCGGTAAAATTCCAGCAGACCGATATGTGCCAGTTTTGGAGATAGCAAAATATCCGGCGGGTCTCCAGCCATACGGCTGCGCGTGATTCGATCCTGCGTGATATTGACGGCTCCAGCGATGGCATCAAACAGTCCGGGGGGTTGATTGTCAGATTCTGTGGTCGGGAATACCGAAGCGGTATATTCCACTACAAAATCAGTAATTTTCCCCACAAAACCATTGTCCTGTTTCGGGGCATGCACTGGCTTCTGATAATGTTTGCCGACGATATCGCCATTCAAATTGACCGCTATCACAATATCCGCCCCCAGTGCACGGCACACGGAAACCGGAACCGGATTGACCAATCCACCATCCACAAGCCATCGGTTGTTGCTTTTGATGGCCGGGAATAATCCAGGCAATGAGATGGACGACCAGACGGCCTCTAGTATGGATCCCTCTGTCAACCAGATCTCCCGGCCGGTCTCCAATTCCGTTGCTACCGAGGCATACTGTTTAGCAAGGTTTTCGATGGTTGAATCGTCAGTGCTTACATACTGGCTTAAAAAACCGTGTAGTTTTTCTGTATTCACGAAACCGTTCAGAGAGCGGTTGATTTCAACAAAGCGGGCGGTTTCAAACCGGGTTAACGCGCAAGCCCACTGCTCAAGGTTTTTTAGGTTATCTGAAACATAGGACGCACCCACCAATGCGCCAATAGAGGTACCACAGACAATATCGGGCACGATACCCTGATCAATAAGGGCGTTAATCACCCCAATATGCGACCAACCCCGGGAGGAACCACTTCCCAGCGCTAAACCTATTTTCACGGGCGCGTTTTTATCCAAACCGATACGCCGAAACGACGGCCCCCAGTACACGGCCATTAAATACTACTTCAGCGGGTTCCTGCGCTGCACCGGCGGCCACCATCAAGGGAATCAAATGCTCCTCACGCGGGTGGGATTGAACAGCCGAGGGTGCCTGTTTCCATTGGCTGAGTTGTTCATTTCGTTGTTCAGCGGGAAGCGTGCAGGTTTCGCCCAGCCATTGATCAAAGTGGTCGGAATGACCACCGCATCCGCCAGTCTGCAATAGCCCCATATTGTGAAAACTCAGACCGCTGCCAACGATCAGTACGTCCTGCTCACGTAGTGGTGCCAGTGCTTTGCCGAGGGCTGTGTGATCCGCCGGATCGAGGTTGCTATTAAGTGATAGCTGCACAATAGGAATATCCGCATCCGGATAGATCAGTTTGAAGGGGATAAATACCCCGTGGTCAAAACCCCGCTCTGCATTCTGTTGGCACGCAATGCCAGCATCTTTTAATAGTTGCTGTACCCGTTGCGCGACATCCGGTGCTCCGGGTGCTGGATATTTGATTTGATAGGTATGCTCGGGAAAGCCGTAGTAGTCGTATAACAACGGTGGGTTGGCATGGGTGGAGACGGTAACGACGGACTCCTCCCAGTGTGCAGATATCACCAAAATGGCTTTGGGTTTTGTGGGTAATGTGCCGCCCAGTGCGCGCAGCCAGTCCGCCATTTCGTCCCAGGTATCCGCTGGTCCCATGGTCCAGTCCATAAAAAAGCAGGGGCCACCGCCGTGGGGGATGTAGAAAGTAGGCAGCATGCTGCTCTCCTTATAATTCATTGTGCGGATTAACTCGTGCTCTCATCTGGATATCCAGTATTGATTGCACGGATTTTGGGCATAAAAATGGCCGATATGACAGTAATCAAAAACAGCACGATTCCGCTTATAGCAAGCCCTGTGGATACGTTGTAGTGTTCAGCGATATAGCCAATTGGTAGTATGCCGAGGGGCATCAGACCGTGGGCCATCATATCGATGCTCATAATACGACCACGCATGCTTGGGGCAACCTGAAGCTGCATCAAACTACGGTTCATCGACATATTGACTGCAGACAGGAAACCGATAAGGCCTATAAGAATTACCACGAAAACATAGTTTGTGCTCACCGCAAACAGGGCCAGGCTGATACCCCATGCCGCACAGGACCCAATCACCCAATAGCCTTTATTGGGTGCGCTGGCGAACCGGGCCAGCAACAGTGAACCAAGGATCGCACCGACCCCCATTGAGGTCATTAAAAATCCAAGATCATCCGCACCACCTTTTAATATATCGGTATTAAAAGCGGGCAAGAAAGTGTTGATAGAAAGCCCAAACAGAAAGGGGTAGATCGACAATAAAATTAGCCCGCCGACTACCGGTGAACGCAAGCAATATTGCAGCCCTTCGACCAGGTCATCAATAGGCGTACTTTTACCATCTCTGGTAGGCTGGCCAGATTCTTTAATCAATAAAACCGTGACCGCCGAGATAAAATACAGTGCCGCCAACACGATATAAACCATGCCCACACCAAAGTTTGAGCTGGTATTGCCCGATGCAAATATTGCAATCATAAAGCCCGCCAGTGACGGGCCAACAATTCGGGATAGATTCCATGAGGCAGTGTTAAACGCCATCGCGTTAAAGATCAATTGTTCGCTAACAATTTCCGGGATAAAAGCGGTACGAGCGGGAAAGGATAACGCCATAATCGAGCCATTAAACAGGGCAATGGCAATGAAATGCTCAAACGTCACCTGGTCGGACATAATGACGTAAACCATAAATACCGTCGCGATACCGTTGCCAACAGGAGCCCAGCCAATGATCGGTTTCTTGCTTAGACGGTCTGCTAATACGCCGCCAATAGGCGAGAGTATTACCTGCGGCAGCATAAACGCCAGGGTCACGTAGGAGAGGTTTAATGCGGAGCCGGTCATCTCGTAGACCAGCCAGCCCTGAGCGATCATCTGCATATTCATTGCAAATGCACCCGCCACCATGCCGATCCACAGGTAGCGGTAATCCGCTATTTTCAGGGAGGCAAATGTGGAGCTGTCATGCTGTTCTGCGACAACTTCGTCAGTCGAATTCAAAGGTGAACACCTATAAAAAAATCCATTGTACGTTAAATAAATATCTCAAATAGACATTTCGGCTGCATCCGAAACTCTATTTATGCTGGATATGAAGGTGAATCTGGTCCAGTTACAAATGGTTACAAAGTACTTCTATCTATTTTTAATTTAATTTTGTAACGTCAACAGCCCAGTACAGATCCTATTCCAATTGTTAGGGAAGAGCCGATGACCGCAGCAAACGAAGAAAATAAAAAACACTCCAGACGTAAATGGTTGTTTTATCCGGCCCTTGCATTGGGCGTATTGGTATTGGTGGTTTTGGTAAAAAACAAAGCAGAGCCTCAGAAAGAACTGTTGCAGGAGCAGGCTAGGGCAGTACGTGTGATTGCAGCACCAAATGTTGCGGTCGTGCCGGAATTCAGTGGCAGCGGAAATGTAGAACCGAGTCAGGTCTGGAGTGGCGTAGCCGAGGTCAGTGGAAGCGTAGTTGAACTTTCTCCAAGGCTTAACAGGGGGGAGATTATCCAGGCTGGAGAGCTGCTACTGCGCATCGATCCACGGGATTATCAACTCAAGATAGCCCAGGCAGAAACTGCAATTGAGGCGCTTGATGCACAGATTGTTGAGATTGGTGTGCGGGAGAAAAACAGCCGTATTTCGCTAAACATAGAACAGGAAAATCTGACAATCGGTCAGGCAGAACTTAAACGGAAGGAGAAGTTACTGGTAAAAGGTATGGTAGCGCGCTCGGATTTTGAACGAGAGAAACGTGCGGTACTATCCCAAACTCAGGGCGTGCAATCCCTCAAAAATGCACTGGATCTATACCCCGCCGAACGCACTCGCATGCAAGCTGAGCTAAAACGCCTTGAGGCACAGCTGGCGGATACGCGGCTAGATCTGGAACGTACCAGCATGAAAATGCCCTTTTCCGGACGTGTGGCAGAAAGCCGTATTGAACTAAACCAGTATGTCCGCCAGGGCGAGGTATTGGTGTTGGTTGATAGCATCGATATGGCAGAGGTTACGGTGCAGTTGCAACCATCTGTGCTGGCTAAGTTAGTGCGTTCCGATCTGGTTTTAAACCCGGGAATAAACGGCTCAGTACAGATTGGCGACGCCCTTGGTCTGACCGCAAAAGTAGTGGTTTCTCTGGCGGGAAAAAATATTGTCTGGCCCGGCAGGGTGGTACGAATCAGTGATCGATTAGATCCGCAAACCCGTACCGTAGGTGTGATTGTAGAGGTCGATGATCCCTATGAAAATATCCAGCCGGGGGTGCGGCCGCCTTTGGTAAAAGGTAGCTTTGTAGAAGTTAAACTGACGGGACCAACCCTGCCCAATCAGCTAGTAATTCCAACCGCGGCACTGCATGGCGAACATCTCTATGTTGTTAATGAACAGAACCGGCTGCAAAAAATGGTGGTCAAAATCGGGTTAAGAAGCGCAAATTATTTGGTGGTTTCCTCCGGTTTGAAGCCAGGCCAAAAAGTGATTGTGTCTGATCTAGTTCCTGCTATTGATGGCATGTTGCTGGAGTCCGTTGATGATTCCGAAACCCTGAACAGGTTAATTGCTGCGGCTACCGGGCAGAGCCAAAACCGGGCGCAGGTGTTGCCATGATTCGCTTCTTCGCGGCTCACCCAACAGCGGCCAACTTGCTGCTGCTTTTTCTAATCATTATCGGTCTAACTGCTTTACCGACCCTGCAGCGTGAAACCTTTCCAGACTTTTCGGCTGCCGAAGTCGAGGTTGTAGTGCCATATCCCGGCGCGAGTGCTGAAGATGTGGAACTGGCGGTCTGTCAACGTCTTGAAGATGCGCTGGATTCGATCGATTCGATTGATGAAGTGCGCTGCCAGGCACTGGAGAGTCGAGGAGTTGCTATAGCTGAAATGACAGAAGGCGGCGTATTTTCACGATTTTTAGATGATGTAAAAACAGAAGTGGAAGCGATTGATGATTTCCCGAATCAGGTCGAGCAACCGGTGATTCGTCAGCTCAATCGTACCGATCAGGTGGTCTCAATTGCGATAACCGGCCCGATGTCGGTAACTGATCTAAAAGCCTACGCAGAGCAGATCAAAACCCAGCTACAGCGTGAACCGGATGTATCGCAGGTCAACGTACAGGGTTTTTCCCAGCATCAGCTTCAGATAAGAGTTTCTTCCCAAAAACTACGTCAATATCGATTAAGCATCTCTGATCTGGCGGCAGCTATTAGTCGTCAAAGTATTGATCTGCCACTGGGCAATATTGAAACCAGGGATCAGGACTTGTTGATTCGTTTTACCGATCAGCGCCGAACCATTGAAGAGCTTAAACAGCTGGTGGTGATTGCCGCTCGTGATAGCGGAGCAGAAGTAAGGCTTGGTGATCTGGCTGAAGTCTACGACCGCTTTGAACTGGACGAAGCAAAAACCCTGTTTGATGGCCAGCGTGCGGCACTGCTTCAGATCACCAAAACCAAAGCCGAAGATACTCTGGTAGTGGTCGATGCAGTACAAGCTTTTGTCGAACGCCAAAGGCAGCTAGCCCCGCCGGGTGTCACCTTTACCATTACCCAGGATATCTCATCCATCGTGCGGGACCGGCTGCAGATGTTACTGGTTAACGGCGGCCAGGGTCTGGTATTGGTATTTCTGATGATGTGGCTATTCTTCCGGTTTCGCTTTGCTTTCTGGATTGCGGTGGGTCTGCCCGCCTCCTTTATGGGCGGGCTGTTTGTGATGTCCCTCACCGGTATCAGCATCAATATGATCAGCATGGTGGCCCTGTTGGTTGCGGTAGGCCTACTGATGGACGACGCGATTGTGATTGCCGAGAATATTGCGGCACATTACGCAAAAACCGGCAAAGCGCTGAAGGCAGCGGTGGAGGGAACACTACAGGTAATGCCCGGAGTGCTCTCCTCATTCTTGACCACGGTTGCTGTATTCACACCATTGGCATTTTTAAGCGGCAACCTGGGCCAGGTTCTGAAGGCTATCCCGATCGTGTTGATCATGGTGCTGGCGGTAAGTTTGCTCGAAGCATTTTTGATTCTTCCCCATCATCTCAAGTCCTCAATGAGCCGACAAAACAGTCAGCGTGAGGGGCAATTTTCACAACGTTTCGATGCCTTTATAGAGTGGCTGCGGGATCGTGTGCTGGGCCGTGCAATTGATACTGTGATTCACTGGCGTTATCTGTTCCTCGGATCAGTGCTGGCGGTATTTCTATGCTCTGTAGGTATGCTGGCTGGCGGACATTTGAAGTTCCGGGCATTCCCCGATATCGAAGGCGATACCGTCGAGGCACGAATACTGCTGCCCCAGGGCACTCCTCTTTGGCGTACCGAACAGATTGTTGAACAGCTACAAAAAGGGCTTGAATATGTCGATGATCAACTGACACCGAATCAGCCAGATCAGAAACCACTGGTCGAACACGTCAGCATTCGATACAACCTGAACCGTGATGCAAACGAAACCGGCCCGCATGTCGCAACCATCTCCGTAGACCTGCTCACAGCCGAAGAACGGGTTGGCAGAATGGATGATATCACTCAACTATGGCGCGAACAGGTCGGTAACATGCCCGATCTGATTAGTCTGACCTTTAAAGAGCCCGCAATTGGTCCAGCGGGCAGGGCGATTGATATTCGCCTGGCGGGGGATGATCTCAATCAACTCAAGCAGGCATCGCTGGCGCTGCAGGAGTGGCTCAGCCAATACCGAGGCGTGCTAGATATATCCGATGATCTGCGACCCGGCAAACCGGAGGTCAGATTAAAGCTCAGGCCGGGTACCCTGGCCCTGGGTGTTGATGCCAGCACCATTGCTAGCCAGCTGCGTACCGGCTTTTTTGGCTCCACCGTTGATGAAGTTCAAATGGGAGTGGAATCCCTCGAGATTGATCTCAGCTTCGACCCGTTAGACAAAAGCAGCCTGGAAGATCTGCAGGATTTTCGCATCATTACCGCGGCGGGCAAACAGGTGCCATTGGCAACCCTGGTACAGTTTGAAGAAGCCCGCGGATTTGCCCGAATTCATCGTATCAACGGCCAACGTACCGTCACCATTAATGGTGATGTCGATGCGGATAAAGCCAATGCCCAACAGGTCATTGCAGATACCCAGGCTAATTTTCTGCCTGGTTTTTATGAACAGTTTCCGGGTGTAAAGGTGGGTCTGGAGGGTGAGATTTCCGAATCCGGAGAAACCGGCGCATCGATGGCGAGAGGTTTTCTGTTAGGCCTGGTGGCTATTTTTATACTGCTTAGTTTCCAGTTCCGCAGCTACGTTGAACCACTGGTGGTGATGGTAGCCATTCCGTTATCGCTGATCGGGGTGATATGGGGGCACATCATTATGGGGTTGGAGCTCTCCATGCCCAGCATGATGGGAGCAGTGTCGCTAGCGGGTATTGTGGTGAATAACTCGATACTGATTGTGCAGTTCCTTAAGTTTCATGCGCAGCAGGGTGTCAGTATTGTCGAGTCCGCCAAGATCGCCAGTCGCGAACGTTTTAGAGCGATCCTGCTGACATCATTAACCACCATAGTAGGGCTGCTACCGTTGCTGGCAGAGAAAAGCCTGCAGGCGCAAATCCTGATACCGCTGGCCACCAGCATTGTGTTTGGGCTGCTGGCAGCCACCGTCCTGATTTTGCTGGTAGTACCCACACTATTCAGCGTACTCGCGGATTTTGGGCTGGTTTCGGTTGAGAAGGAGATCGAATCGGAGGGGCTGGACGAGTAGAGCTAGAAGCAGGTACGCCCCCTTAGATGGTGATCTAAGGGGGCGTGTTCAAGAGCGTAGTAGTTATGCTGAGGTATCAGGGTGTTATCAGTTGGTTTTGGCAGGTTTGCTATGAAACAAAAACCGGCGCAGCACCCATATCCCATAGAATAATCGTAACCACCATCATCCCAACGATACCCACAAGGCCCACCGCCATCAATGCAGCGGAAAATACCAAACCCTGTGCTTTAGGAATATCCATAATGATCGGCACCCCGGTAACCAATAAATAGGCAGAGGCGCTTGCCGCCGCAAGCCCTAATATCAGATCAAGCCATACTATCGGATACAGTCCAAAAACCCCTGCCAGAAACAGCGGTGTAGCCGTATAGGTTGCTACCGCGATACCTTTTGAAAGGGTAGATTCAGCGCCATAGGTTTGTGCCATCCAGTCGATGACAGCGCCTAGTCCGAGCACTCCAAAAAGCATTGCCAGGTAGAACAGTATCGAGATAGTAAGTGCGCTATCCGTGGTGAGCCTGACCGGGTCGCCATCCCCTACTGTCCAGCCCGTCTGGGTAGTACCTATATACCAGCAGATTGCCGGAATAAGCGCGAGAATGGATGTGTGACTAAAAAGCATGCCAAAGGGGCTTTTCAGATTATCGTGGATATCCTTCCACTCATCTTTAGGCCGGGTGACAATTCCAAAAGTATGTTCGAGTATCATGGGGTACTTCTCCTGTTCAACGGGTCGCCTGGGCTGGATCCCAGTCGATGTAGTGAAAACAGAACGTATAGCTTAGACCGTTCAATTATTATTATGTGTTAAGCCCCACTATACATAAGGATTAGTGAGGGTGTTAGTACAGATGATAGAGAAAGCTCAAGGTAGATTTCATGGTCAGGCCAATCCAATATCCATCATGATCCAGCCACCAAGACCTATGGTGGTTAGCCCGATGGTGATTTGCAGGGCGTTGTGTGCCCATGTGAGTTTTGCGGAGGAGGCTTTTAATGGGATGACGATGATGGCGGATAGTACCGCCATGCCGAGCATGGAGCCGATGCCAAACAGGGCGATATAGACCATGCCAAGCCAGGGTGACTGGATGGTTTTCAGGGTTAGCAGGATCAGCGCGGCTGAACCGGCCATGCCGTGCATAAGGCCGATAAACAGGGCTTTTATCGGGAATTTTTTGCTGTGGCTGTGCTGGTGTTGTTTGGATGAATGGGCTGAGTCGGGTTTGTTGTCTGGATGGGCGTGGGCGTGAAAGTGGATTTGTTCACCGTGGCTGTGGGTGTGGAAGTGAACCCGGTCGCGATACACGCGGCGTAGAACATCGGCCCCTAGCGCAATCAGCATGATGCCCACTGCAAACTCGAGCCCTTTGGCGAGTTGTTCTGGCATGACGATGTCGAGCCATATCACTACTGATCCAAATAGAAACAGCGTGAGGGTATGGCCGAGTCCCCAAACTAACCCGTGCTTAACGGTTTCACCAAGGCTTTGGGTGCCGCTGGCGAGTGAGGCTACCGCAGCCATATGATCGGCTTCTAGCGCATGGCGCATGCCGATCAGAAAACCAATGAGTAGCAGGCTTAACATAATAGTTAGGCTTCTGGCGTGACTTTGAAGTGGTAGCGGGCGCTGGCGATCAGTTTGTCGGGGTTATCCTGCCATGCGGTGATCGATACGTTGGCGATGCGCCGACCCTGTTTGGTGACTTCGCATTTTGCGTAAGTATCGATCGGTCGGCCTGATCTGAGGTAGTCGATATTACAGTTGATCGGCTTTGGCATGGTGGTTGAATCGGTGGCATAGAGCAGGTGCATAACCGCTGCATTTTCCAGAAATCCGGCAATCACACCGCCGTGGATTGCGGGCAGGTGGGTATTGCCGATGTTCCTTGGATCAAAGGGTAGTACAAACAGCGGGGTGCCATCTTCGTCATGATCGAGTCGGATACCCAAAAAATGTGCGTAGGGGATCAGCTCATTGACGGCATCGTAGTTGCCGGTCTGCCGAGCGCTGCTGAACAGGTTTGAAAAATCGATGGTTTCGGGTAGATCTGACATGGGTGTTGAATTGTCCTGATTGGGTTTTTTGTACGTTTTCGATGCTTATTGCACGGATGTACGCATGAAGGTGGAAACGCTGCTGGCGATCGGGTCATCAACATCATCCTGGTAAACCACTGCGCGCATAAATACTACGGTGCGGGTGAGCTTGTAACATTCCGCAACGCAGTACAGATCCTGTTCGGGTTTGGCGGGTTTGAAATAGTCGACACGAAGATCCAGTGTGGCGATGGTTTCGGGCTCTTTAAGAGCAATAAAAACAGCGCGTCCACAGGCGCTATCGATCAATGACAATACCACGCCACCGTGTACAGTGCCGGTTAATGGGTTGCCGATCAGCTCCTTTTTGTAGGGTATTTTCAGTGTTGCACTGGTATCGTCGCGGCAGACAAACTCAAGCCCTATCTCAGCGGAGTGGGGGATGGTATCCATTGCGGCTTTGCTTTTACTGCGCTTTTTTGGGCTGTTTGAATCCTGCGTGGGTACCTGGTCAGACATCTGTTTCCTCATTACTTCATTGCGTACCAAATCGGTCGATCATTATATCGGGAACCGCAGGTGCTATAAATCTCTTTTAATTTGTGGGTATTGGTTAACGGAGGGGTGTTCGACAATGATTTACATTTATCGCGTTGTGCCCGTATTATCTTATCCCCAATTAAAATAATAAGAGACCTTTGCACGGGAGATGATTTTGCTTTCAGGCAAGGCGAAAATGCGCACAGAGAGGGAATTTACAGGTGTAAATGACCGATTGAGCACATTTTTAACGCCGCATGGGAGCAAAATGGCTCTCTTGCGAAGGTCTCTATAAAAGGTTGAATCGATCATGACTACACCAAAAGAGGTTATCCCCGTTCCTGCTGCGACGGTTTTATTGTGCCGAGACTCGGACAAAGGGCTCGAAGTTTTTATGGTGGTGCGCCATCATCAGATCGATTTCGCCACCGGTGCACTGGTATTCCCCGGCGGTAAAACCGCTAAACGCGACACAGAAAAAGGTGTGCGTGAACGCTGTTTGGGTGTTGAGGGTGTTTCCGATGAAACCCTGGCTCTACAGGTGGCTTCTATTCGTGAGGCCTTTGAGGAGGTTGGGGTATTGTTAGCACGGCCTGCGGGTTCGGATCAGCTGATCGCAGGTTCGAGAGTACTTGAGCTGGATCACTACCGTGAACCCTTGAGCAAGGACAATATTGGTATTCTTGAAATGCTGGAAAAGGAAGATCTAGTTCTCGCCTGCGACCTGCTCAATCATTTCTCCCACTGGATTACGCCCCAGGGCTTACCGAAACGTTTTGATACCCATTTTTATATTGTAGAAGCCCCTGCGGATCACCTGGCGGTACACGATGGCGGCGAGTTGGTAGATTCGGTCTGGATTACCGTAGATGACGCGATGAAGGGCTCGGAATCTGGTAAGTACACCATTATTTTTCCGACCAAACTGAATCTGCTGAAACTGGGTACTAACTCAACGGTGCAGCAGGCTATTGATACGGTGAACAATGAAACCACCGTGATGGTTGAACCGGTGCGGGTAACCACCGATGAGGGTATGTTTTTAACCATTCCCGAGAACGCAGGATATCCGCTCACTCGGGAAAAAATTGGTTAGTTCGATTTATTTGGGGCTGACTTCGACAAGTCAGCCCCAAACCAGGGAAATTTATGAACCCGGGAAGTCCGGCGCTCTTTTCTCGTTAAAAGAAGCAAAACCCTCTTTCGCATCGTTGGTCATCGACATCAACGGTATGACCATTTGGGCGTGATCAAACGCCTCGTGGATCGACATATCCTGCATCGCGTGGAATGCGTGTTTGCCCATTTTAATTGCGGTGGGTGAACGTGTGACGATCAGATCCAGCATCTCATTTACTTTCGTATCAAGCTCCTCCTCCGGGACCACGTGGTTCACCAGGCCCAGCGATAACGCTTCCTGGGCTTTTACAGGCTCAGCGGTAATGCACATCTCCAATAATTTACGCCGCGGAATAATCCGCAACATATAGGTCAGAATCATCATTGGAAACAAACCAATTTTGGTTTCTGGCGTACCAAAAAGTGCGCGATCGGTAGTAATAGCCATATCGCAGGCACACAACAAACCCATGCCACCCGCCATTACATGGCCATTGATTCGGCCAATCACTGGGATATTGCAGGTTTCCATCAGTTTGAATAGTGAGATCATCGGGCTTTCCAGACTGGAAACGTTAAAATCAAAGACTTTGCCGCCACCCCGTTTCAGATCACCACCGGCACAGAAAGCCTTGTTTCCGGCTGCGGTTAATACAATGGCTCGAATATCGGAGTTATCCATTGCCTGTTGAACGCCATCGCGGATGCCGTTTAATACTTTATCGTTTAATGCATTGCGCACATCAGGTCGATTAATGGTGATCCATTGAACCCGGCCTTTGGTTTCAATTAGTACGTCAGAAGTAGACATGATTCAGCTCCTTTTTGCTGGGGTGAGTGTTAGTTTTTTGGTTGCGCTTTCTTAGCGAATATTTGTTGGAACTCTTCGGTAGAGTTGACCCTTGGGAAATCGGAATCTGGGACTGGCACGTTTAAGAATTCACAAAGCGGTGCCCAGCCTTCGGCGACATTAAACGTCAGAAGGCGATCAGCCGGAATGGTATTTTGTACGGTTTCAATATGTTTTTCATACACAGATATTGCGTAATCCTTATCTTCAAAACGATTATCGAAGGTT
>JAHRWD010000105.1 GCA_019090315.1 Pseudomonadales bacterium | reverse complement strand
GTAGCCCAGTTACGGGAGGTGTTTTCGGCCCGGAAATCGTATTCACCGGCTTTAAACGCTTCAAGTGCGATAGTGTTGTCGCGGTAGTAATCAAACTGAATCTGATCGAAATTGTAGGCTCCAATATTGATGTTGAGGTCTTTTCCCCAGTAGTTTTTTACACGTGTATAAGTGATAGAGCGGCCGGGATCCACTTTGCTGATTTTATAGGGACCGCTGCCTAAAGGTGGCTCCAAGGTCGTTTTTGAAAAATCGCGGGTTTGCCAATAGTGCTTGGGTAATACCGGTAGCTGGCTGATGATCAGCGCCAGCTCGCGGTTGTCCCCTGGCTCAAAACTGAATTTCACTGAGCTTTTTGAGATTGCCTCAACTTGTTTGACGTTTTTGTAATAGCTGGCATAAAAGGGGTGCGCTTTGGTGGTGAGTAACTCGAAGGTATAGATCACATCCTCCGCGTCAATGGCATGGCCGTCGTGGAAGCGGGCCTTGGGATTGATATGGTAGATCACCCATGAACGGTCTTCGGGCCATTCAATCCAGTCTGCAATCAGGCCGTATTGTGTGAAGGCTTCGTCATCCGATTTTTGGGTAAGGGTTTCGTAGAGATACCCTCCGATACCCGCCGCCGATACACCCTTTAGTACAAAGGGGTTCAGGCTATCAAAACCACCGCTGCTGTTGACCGCCAGTTTGACCGATCCACCCTTTGGTGCCGCGGGGTTAACGTATTCAAAATGCTTAAAACCTGCCGGATATTTGGGTTCGCCGTGCATAGCGATGCCGTGGCTTTTGTGGATTGTTTGAGTATTGGCGGTGTCTGCGATTGTGATGCTGCTGTAAATCGCAGTTGTGGCTATCGCAGCAGATGCCGCTGAAACCATTAGCCGAACTGCGCTGCCGATCGACCTTGCAAAAAATGTTTTGTTCAAACCTTATTCCTTTGATTCAAGCTTATTATTTGGATCAATCCACCAATTTTCAAAACCGAGAATGTAGTCCGGTGTGGTTTTGGGCGTACCGAATCGATCCCAGATTGCCAGCCTATGATAGTTGATATGGTATTGCGGAATCACGTAATGATTCCAAAGTAATACCCGATCCAGCGCGTGGCTACGTTCCACCAGTTGTGCGCGGCTGCGGGAGGCAATCACCTGATCGACCAGCGCATCCACTACCGGGTTTTTGATACCGGCGTAATTGCGGTTGCCGTTGGTATCCGCAAGGCTGGAGTGAAAATATTCCCGCAGTTCATGGGCAGGGGAGCTGGATTGCCCGAGCACAAAAACCGTCATATCAAAATCAAATTCATCGAGCTGGCGTTTGTACTGGCTACGATCAACAGTACGAATGACCATTTCAATGCCGATCCGTTCCAGGTTTTTCTTATAGGGCAGCAGCACTTTGGCAAAGGAGGGCTGATCTGAAAGCATGGTGAAGCTAAACCGTTGACCGGTTTTTTGATGGATTAACTTGCCGCCCTGAATGTTCCAGCCTGTTTCGGCCAGTAGTTTAAGCGCAGCTCTTTGTTGCTGACGCAGGTTTCCATTGCCCTTTGTTTTTGAAAGTGTAAACGGCTCGGTGAAGAGCGCAGCGGGAAGCTGTTCGCGATAGGGTTCCAGCAGTGCCAGTTCAGCTCCGCTGGGGATTCCACTGGAGGCTAGCTCGGTATTGTCAAAATAGCTCTGGGTGCGGGTATAGGCTCCGGCAAACAGGCTACGGTTGAGCCATTCGAAATCAAACATCAGGCCAAGCGCCTGTCGTACTCGACTATCAGCGAATATTTCTCGACGGGTATTAAAGAAGAAGGCCTGAACGTTGGCGGGAATCTGGTGGCGAATCTCCAGCTGCTTTACTTTGCCATTGTTGTAGGCTGGGAAATCGTACCCTGACTTCCAGTTGCTGGAGATATATTCGTAGTGGGCATCGTATTCGTGGGCTTTGAAGGCCTGAAAAGCTACGGTCAGATCGCGGTAGAAATCATAGCTGACCGAATCAAAATTATAACGACCACGGTTGACCGGAAGATCCTTGCCCCAATAATCCTTCACCCGTTCAAAGCGGATCATACGGCCCGCATCGACTTTGGCTACGCGATACGGCCCGCTACCCAATGGTGCATTCATACCGTTTTTGGTGAACTCTCTGTCTTGCCAGTAGGTTTTCGAGAGTATCGGCAATTCACCAGCCCGCAGCGGCATACTGCGGTTGTCCTGCGCGCTAAAGCTGAATCTAACTTGTAGCTCTGAAAGCTTCTCTACCTTATATACATCCTTGTACTGGTTCTGAAAACGCGGATGGCCCTGTTCCATTAACAGATTGAATGAGAACAGGACATCGTCGGAGGTGATCGGCTCGCCATTGTGAAACCGGGCTTTGGGGTTGATATGGAATATCACCCAGGAGCGGTCTTCAGGGTATTCGACGAACTCGGCGATCAGGCCATAGGCAGACTGGGGTTCATCGCCGGATCTAGCGTATTCGCCGCTGCCAACCAGTAGTGTTTCATTTTGTTCCGAAATACCAAAGTGAAAAAAACCGGGAGTATTAGCCGGGCTTATACCCTTAAGCGTATAAGGGTTCAGCGTATCAAAACTACCGGTAGACATCAGTCGAACATCACCGCCTTTCGGCGCATCGGGGTTTACATAATCAAAGTGGGTGAAGTTGACGGGGTATTTGAGGTCCCCATAGAGGGCGATTCCGTGGGAGCGGGTGATCTCTGCGGACAGGCCAAATGAAAGGAATGTAAATAGGAGGCTAACAGCGATGTTTTTAACGGTAGACAAGCTCGATCCTGCGTTTAAGTACGGCATAGTAATGACCGTCTAATCATAGGGTATTCATCGACGATCAACAATCGCAAAGGTTGGTGTGCGCCGTTGGCAATAAGGCACCTTCATTGGGTTTGCAAGATAAGGTCCGTAGACAGTTGAAAGTGGTGTTGATTGGAAAGATTCAACAGATCTCAGCTGATCATATTTGTTCGTGTCGGTAATTTTTAACGCCATTTCGGCGGGACAAATTTCACTGTGAAATGCATGATTTAAAGAGAGAAAAACACAATCTATTTTCGCGCATTAGTCTATGAGTCCGGTACCGAATAATAAGAAAAAAGAAAAATCCGTTATATGTACTTATAACCAGTATTTAAACTAAAGTTTAATTGAGGAATATAGGGTATCGGTATCCGCAACCCCTTTAGTTCTTTGTTAAAGTTACCGTAAGTAATTAGCAGGGTTTTTATAATGCGAATTAAATCTATTAACAAAAATATGGCTAATTGATAATTTGCTGGGCGCTAATATAAAAATTGTATTTATATATTCGTTTTTGTTTGCTGTTTTATTCCGCAAATCATTCTGTTTTATAAGTTTTGAGGATAAGTCGAAGTTGGTATATGTAATATCGATCTTAAAAGCAGTAAAAATTAATTTTTCTTAATCCGGTAATGATATAAAGTAAATGACGTAGATCAATTAAATTCGAACTCAAACGGAATTTGAATAATCTAAGTGACAATGTTTTTATGCATTTTCGCTTGTGACCAATGTTCAGAGGCGTGTTATGAAAAGAATCTATTACTTACTTGATGACATAAACGAAGCTCATCTGATATCCGATACTTTGCATGAAAATGGTATTGAAGATTGGCAATTTCATATAATGGCAAAGGATGATACTGAGATTCATCAGCATCACCTCCACAAGGCTAATGTTTTCCAGAAAAGTGACCTTGTTCATTCCGGTGAGCGTGGGGCATTGATTGGTCTGGCAGCGGGGTTTTATCTCGCGATTTTTGTATCTCCCTGGTCGGCGCTTCCTATCTCTTTTCTTCTGTATGCTCTTTTTGCTTCTACTGTCGTTGGAATGATAGCTGGAACCGTGTGGGGAAATTTCCATGAAAACTACAAGATATTTCATTTTCATAATGACATAGAAAATGGAAAACTACTGGTAATGCTTGATGCAAAAAAAGATCAGCATTCACTTGTAAAAAACCTGATGAAGCATGAATTTCCCAGGATCAGATTTTCGGGGGAGCATGAATGGTTTATAAATCCATTTGAAACTAAAGGGATTATACCCATCCGATAGGATTAGCTATACAGTATTATTAAGTAGTGCTGAGTTCGAGGTATTGCTCCAGGGGATCTGGTCTGTTTTCAAAACGGAGCAGACCGATATGTAAAAAAATAATTAATATACTGCAGTAGATATAAAGTATTGACATGTAAAGAGTGAAATCCTTTTTTGTGTAGTAAGGATACGCCTAATAAAAATAAAGGACTGTTTATGTTTAAAAAAGTCGCTGTTTTTGGGTTGTTTCTAGCGCTTGTTCCTACCGTTGCCTTTTCTGACTGGCAGCTTAATTTAAACCGAGGAGTGACAGACACCAGTATTGCGGTATATGACCTTCATATGCTGGTGTTATACATATGTGTCGCTATCTCCGTTGTGGTTTTCGGAGTCATGTTCTGGTCTATTTATCATCACCGAAAATCCAAAGGGTTTGAGTCACACGAGTTTCATGACAGTACCGCATTAGAAATTTTGTGGACGATTGTCCCTACGATTATTCTTATTGTGATTCTTTTCCCTGCCACCAAAGCACTGATCAATTCATATGATACCGAAGAATCGGATATAGATATCCAGATAACAGGGTATCAATGGAAGTGGCGCTACAAATACATTGGTGAAGATCTGGATTTTTTCAGTGTGTTAACTACACCTACTGATGAAATTCGGAATAAATCAGAAAAAAACGAAAACTATCTGTTGGAAGTAGATAAGCCTCTGGTAGTTCCTATCAATAAGAAAATTCGTTTCCTCTTGACGTCGAATGATGTGATTCACGCATGGTGGGTTCCAGATCTGGCGGTAAAAAAAGACGCGATCCCTGGTTTTATTAATGAAGACTGGACACGGATTAACGAAGTCGGTATTTATCGAGGGCAGTGCGCCGAACTGTGCGGAAAAGATCATGGGTTTATGCCAATCGTTGTTAAGGCGGTAACCCAGGAAGATTACGTTATCTGGCTTGCGGAGCAGAAAGCGCTTAAGGAGATAGAAGCCGCTGCCAGTCAGGCGGACTGGAGCATGGAAGCCCTGCTAGTCAAGGGTGAAGGGGTGTACATTAAAAACTGCGCTGCGTGCCACCAACCCAATGGGATGGGTATCCCCCCTGTATTCCCTGCGATAAAGGGTAGCCCAATAGCATTAGGCCCCATCGGGACACACCTTGCTACGGTTTTTGAAGGCAGGCCGGGTACAGCGATGGCGGGGTTTGGGGAGCAATTGTCATCGGTAGATATTGCCGCAGTGATTACCTATCAGCGTAATGCATGGGGTAATGAAGTCGGTGATATGTTGTCGCCAACAGATGTCGATAAATTGAAGGGAGGCGAATAGCCATGAGTACTCAAGCAGCAGATATCGATCACGGAGATCACGATCACGGGCCAGCCAAGGGCATTACTCGTTGGTTGTATTCGACTAACCATAAAGATATCGGAACGATGTATCTGATATTCAGCCTGGTTATGTTGTTCATTGGTGGGTCCATGGCGTTTGTGATCCGTGCTGAGCTGTTTCAGCCAGGATTACAGCTAATAGAACCCGAATTCTTTAACCAGATGATTACCATGCATGGATTGATCATGGTATTTGGCGCAGTTATGCCAGCATTTGTTGGTTTGGCTAACTGGATGATCCCGATGATGATTGGCGCGCCGGATATGGCCTTGCCACGGTTGAATAACCTTAGTTTCTGGATTCTGCCGTTTGCTTTCGCGCTGATGATGAGCACATTATTTATGGATGGCGGCGGACCTAATTTCGGCTGGACGTTCTACGCGCCCTTATCAACGACCTATGCGCCGCCAAGTGTTACGTTCTTTATATTTGCGATTCATCTATTGGGAGCATCATCCATTATGGGCGCGATTAACGTTATCGTGACCATCATGAATATGCGTGCTCCGGGCATGACCTATTTCAAGATGCCGATGTTCTGTTGGACATGGTTGATTACTGCCTTTTTGTTGATTGCCGTAATGCCTGTGCTGGCTGGCGTAGTCACTATGATGCTGATGGATATCCATTTTGCAACGGCGTTTTTTGATGCGGGCGGCGGTGGTGATCCGGTACTGTTTCAACATGTATTCTGGTTCTTTGGGCACCCGGAAGTATACATTATGATTCTGCCGAGCTTCGGTGTGGTCTCCCAGGTGATCCCTACATTTTCACGTAAAAAATTGTTTGGTTACCATTCAATGGTGTATGCGATTATTGCAATCGCGGTGCTTTCGTTCGTTGTCTGGGCTCATCATATGTTTACGGTTGGTATGCCGTTTGTTGGTGAGCTATTTTTTATGTACACGACCATGCTTATCGCGATTCCTACCGGGGTGAAAATATTTAACTGGATCAGCACGATGTTCAGAGGTTCGATGACCTTTGAAACGCCCATGCTGTACTCGATCGGTTTTGTCGTACTATTCACCATCGGCGGATTATCGGGGATTATGCTGGCATTAGCACCGGTAGATATGGTGTATCAGGATACTTATTTCGTCGTTGCGCACTTCCATTATGTACTGGTACCCGGGGCTATATTTGGCATCTTTGCGGCAGTTTATTACTGGTTGCCAAAATGGACTGGAAAAATGTATGACGAGGGCCTGGCTAAGCTACATTTCTGGGTATCGTTTATCGGACTAAACCTAACCTTCTTCCCTATGCACTTCGTGGGCCTTGCAGGTATGCCGCGACGTATACCGGACTACCCGCTGCAATTTGCGGATTTCAATATGATAGTCAGCATAGGCGCGTTCATGTTCGGAACCAGTCAACTGATCTTTGTTTATGTGCTTATCAAGACCCTTCGTAAAGGTGAGCCAGCGGAACAGCTTCCCTGGGAAGGGGCAGAAGGATTGGAGTGGACGTTACCTACACCTGCTCCCTACCATAGCTTTCCTACACCTCCTACAGTCGAATAGAGACTGTCTATGCAGCTTGGTCGTCCGGCACCGTTACTTTTTATATGTGCCATGATGTTTGGTTTTGGGTTTCTGCTTGTGCCCCTCTACACCGTGTTTTGCGAGTGGGCCGGCATTAACGGGAAAACCGCAGGAGCCTATCAACAAACTCAGGAGGCGATTGTAGTTGAAGACAGGGAGGTGAAAGTTCAGTTTGTTGGGAATCATAATGCGAATCTAAGTTGGCCATTTAAGCCCAATCAAGCTCAGGTCAAAGTCCAGATTGGTGTACAAAACCAAGTGAAGTTTACGGTGGTTAACCCAACCAGTCGTTCCGTGGTCGCACAGGCAGTACCGAGCGTGGCGCCGTCTGAAGCTGCACCTTTCCTACATAAAATTGAGTGTTTTTGTTTTAGACAGCAGCCATTGTTGGCAGGGGAAGTAAAGGAGATGCCGTTGGTTTTTTTCCTGGATGCCAAACTTCCTGCGCATATTAAAAAAATTACGCTGTCCTACACTTTGTTTGACGTTACGCCGGCGATTTAGCTGTATTTATTAATTTGTTTGAAATGAAATAATTACGCAGATAACGACTAGCAGTTCGATAAGGCATTACCTACTGTAAAGTTTAAATCGTTCACATAGATCAATAGGGAATTTCGTCATGAGTACAGAGCAACAGTACTATATTCCAGAGCCAAGTAAGTGGCCGCTTGTCGCTGCGGCAAGCATGTTTGTAACGTTAACAGGGCTGGGCCTTTTATTGTTCAACATGACGGCCGGCAACGACAGCATGTCAGGACAGTTGATGTTCGGTTTGGGCCTTGTCGGCATGGCGTACATGTTTTTTGGATGGTTCGGTAAAGTTATTGAAGAAAGCATGGGAGGGTTGTACTCCAATCAGCTCTCTGTCTCATTCAGAAAGGGAATGAGCTGGTTTATATTTTCTGAGGTGATGTTTTTTGCAGCATTCTTCGGTGTGCTTTTTTATGTACGTTTATTTTCGGTGCCATGGCTTTCGGGAGAAGGTGCGAAGGGAATAGCACATATGCTCTGGCCTGACTTTTCGGCAACCTGGCCACTTCTAACTAACCCCAGTCCAGAGCAGTTTGGCAGCCCCAAAGCGGTCATCGATCCCTGGCATATCCCGCTAATTAATACATTTTTACTTGTGACATCCAGCGTTACTCTGACGCTGGCTCATCACGCACTCAAGGCTGGAAAAAGATCGTTAACTAAGATCTACATGGCTATTACCATGCTACTTGGGTTTACCTTTTTAGCGCTCCAGATTTATGAGTACATTGAGGCTTATCAACATCTCAATCTGACCCTAAGTACTGGCATATATGGATCTACTTTCTTCATGCTGACGGGCTTTCACGGAGCCCACGTTACGATTGGCTGTATTATGCTGACTACTGTGTTTATCCGTATACTTAAAGGGCATTTTACCGCTGATGACCATTTTGCGTTTGAAGCAAGCGCCTGGTATTGGCATTTTGTAGATGTGGTTTGGTTGATGTTGTTCATGTTGGTTTATGTGTTTTAGATGGCATGAGCCGCGAGAAAAATTATAGGACTGCAGTGTTTAATCCAAAGGAAAAACGCCCCAGATTTGTCGTGAACGTTGCGATTATACTTTTTACCCTGTCTGCGGTTAGTTTGTGTATAGCGCTTTCGGTGTGGCAATGGCAGCGAGCGCAAGCCGCGGATCAAAGATTTGAGTTAATGAGTAAAAATAGCCTGGAAGTAATGGATGAACTTCCAGCATATCCCGAGCAATATCAGAGTGTAAAAATTTCGGGCAGTGTTGAAAACGTCTATTTTCTCGATAACCGTAGCAACGATCATCGCGCTGGAAGAGAGGTACTGGTTGAAGTGCTGATTGAGGGATCAGCCGATATTAAAGATGCGTCTAGCGGAGCAAGGTATGATCGGGCGCTAGTGAACATCGGTTGGCAGCCACGCAATGAAGGTTTGGTGCCCACGTATACGATCCCTGAGATGATTTCAGTTCAGGGTACATTAAAAATTCCTTCAGCTGGGTTCATGCTTCAAGACCCTCAACTCGATCCAAACTGGCCTCGGCTGATGCAAAGTATAGATCTGCCTTTGTTATCGCGGGTTCAATCTACCCTTTACTACCCGGCAGTGATCTATTCTGCAGAGCCCGTGTTGGGCTGGCCAATAGCCACTTTGGCAGTCGAAAATAAGTACATGATGCATATGGGGTATTGCATACAGTGGTTGCTACTGGCTGCAGTTTTTGTAATTTTTTTTATTAAAGTATCGGTAACTCGGAATCAGCATGACAATCAACAAACGATGGCAGTTTAGATTTTTATTGTTTTTTGGGTTTGCACCATTGGTTGCAGCCTGGGTCATGATTGGTACGGGCGTAGGTATTCCCGCTGGTACCAGTAATCATGGCGAATTGATGTCGCCTGGTTTGGTTGTACCAAAACAGGTTAACGCTCTCCAGGGTGGGCGCTGGGGACTGGTAATGATTGGCGATCATTGCGAACAACCCTGCAAGGATCAATTGGTTTTGATGCAGCAAGTCCACAAATCCCTTGGTAAAGAGTTTGGCAGAATGCAGTCAATCTGGTTTAAATATGAGGATCATGAACTGTTTCCCGCAGAAAATTCTGGGGAGCCCGATTCGGTACCAAGTCGCGTGACGGAAGAGATGAGTGCCTGGCTAACTGCGCATCAATTGCCGAACGACGATTACAGTATCTGGTTGATTGACCCTCTAGGCAACCTTGTTTTGCGTTTTTCACCGGGCACCGACGGAAGGGATATTCTGACCGATATTCGATTCTTACTGAAAGCGTCGAAGGTTGGATAAATTGCTGTGGTCTGACATCGATTCATTGGTGATTATAGTTTTTTCGCTCATTAACATGAATTTTTGATCATCTGTTTATTACGCTAACGAACATATTTTCCCACCAATTTTTTGACGGCAGGGTCAGCAGGTGCAATGGCCGTTAATTGAGAAATATATTGGTAAATTGAAAAAGTATTGTCGGTCTTTTCGAGATAGAGAACCAACGTCATCAACAGATCGTATTGCTTTGGCCAGCGTGCTGTCGCTGTGACCAAAACATCTATCGCTGCCTCCGTCTGGCCAAGTTCATCAAGAGCGACGGCGTAAACATAGGCATAACGCGGCTGGGCATCGATCTGTTCGACGGCTAGCTTTAAATGGGGTAAAGCGCCGTTGTAATCCTTTTTACGGATCAGCAGTAAACCGTAGCTATGTTGTGCGGCTCCGCTGTCAGGCGCAACGCGAAGTGCACGTTTTAGCAACTCTTCTGCATCGGCCTCTCGGTTTGTGCGGCGGTAAAAATCAGCCGTGTTCAACAACGCGGGTACGTAATTAGGTTCAATGCGTAGCGCCTGTAGGTAGGCTTTTTCAGCAGCTGGAATATTTCCAAGGCTTAATTCCAACTGGGCTATAGCGTTTTGTGTTGCGGGGGAATCGGCCGATACCATAAGAGATGTATGGTATTCCTCAATGACAGGTAATAGTTTGGCCTTATGTGCGGGAGGCAGCTGTACCAGCAAATCCGATAGTGTTTCCGCCAGCTGAAAACGCACGGAGCGACTTTCATCTTGCAGATAAGGTGATAGCAGCTGCCAGCGCGCTTCGCCGGGCAGGGCCTGTAGGGAGCTGACGGCTGCTCGTCGAACCATCGGGTTTTTATCCCGCAAACTTTTTTGTGCGGTCTCTACACTCACCCGCGAAGGGAAGGGCGCCAGTTGTTGTAACAGGCTAGCCCTTACAATGTCCGCTGAATCCGTTTCATTAACTAGCCGGGTTAGAGGGCGCGTAACCAACAGATCCCCCATCTGGGCTCGTTGATTCAAATTAGCCCAGTGACTTGTTGGTTTTACACCCCAGCTCAACATTTGCTTACTGGCCCACGCATTATCCTTGCCTGCTTCACCCTCATGACAACTGGTGCAGGCATTCGGGACACCGAGGCTGCGAGATAGATCAGGACGGGGAATCGTAAAACTGTGGTCGCGGCGATCATCCACCTGCATGTAGGTGCGTTCCGGCATATGGCAGTTCACGCAGGCCGCACCGGTTGAAGAGTCCGGATGGTGATGATGGGTTGCTGCATCGAACACTGCTGGCTGATGGCACTGTGTGCACAGTCCATTGCCCTCTATTAATAGTTTACCACTGTGGGGGTTATGACAATTGCTACAGGTGACGCCCTTGCCATGCATTTTGCTTTGTAGAAATGAACCGATCACAAACACTTCATCACGGATCTGGCCATCGGGGAAATAGGAGCCCTCATTCAGCAGTTGCAAACGATTGGCATCGTGAAAATCCTTGCCGATCGATTTCTCGATTAACGGGGTGCGCAATGCGTGGCAGCTTCCGCACATGTTAATTTGCTCAGCATTTTTCTTGCCCTTAGGGCTGGTAATTGATTCGCCCGGTTTGAAGTGCCAGCTTAAGGCTG
Source organism: Pseudomonadales bacterium (assembly GCA_019090315.1). Taxonomy (GTDB): domain Bacteria; phylum Pseudomonadota; class Gammaproteobacteria; order Pseudomonadales; family JAHRWD01; genus JAHRWD01. The sequence continues at coordinate 32,345 of JAHRWD010000105.1, read as the reverse complement.
GCGATATGGGCGATGCAAAACCACTGTTGTTGTCGGTTAGCTTGTTGAGCTTTGCCAGTTCAAGGTGTTTGTTACCCGGGCCGTGGCAGGCCTCACAGCTCACGTTGATTTCTGACCAGCTGGTGTCATAGCTGTTGGCTTCAGCCTTGTAATTTTTTTCGACATTGGTGGAGTGACAACTGGCACAGCGGCTATTCCAGTTCTGGAAATGACGAGTCCAGAAAAAAGGATGTTCCGGGGTGATTTTTTCATCGGGCTGAAGATGAAACCAGCGTTGCCCACCCTGTTTTCTAGCCCGACTGTCCCAGGCAATGCCCAGTGCCTGTATGTGTCCATCATTGGTTTCAATCAGGTATTGCTGCAGAGGATAGAAGCCAAAGGTATATTTGATCTGGAAGGTTTTTTTCTCACCTTTTTCGCCCAGGGTATCAATAAAGTAGCCTTTGTCTTGCTGATAAAAGCGGCTTTCGATTTGATGGAAATGTACTGTTGAGTCAGAAAAATCGCCCAGCACCGAGTCAGAATCGGCGACCTGCATCGCCCTGTGATGATCGGATTGCTGCCACTGTTGATATTGTTTCTGATGACAGTTCACACAGGCTTTCGCCCCCACATACATCGCATCGTCAAGCTGCGCTGCTGATATTCTCAAACTAAATAAAAAGCTAAATAAAATGCTAAAGGCAAGCAGGCAGGTTGCCAATAATCGGGATGCACGGGTTTTGAACATAGGGGTTATCAATCTATTTTACAGGGTTGGTAAGTCTATTGTCGCACAAAATCGCTTCATGTTAGTAAAGCCCTCCTGGCAGATCAAAGTTATGTCAGCTAGTAAAAACGAGTTTGAGATTATCCAAATAAAAGCAGATCAATTGGTGTAATCTCTACATCGTAAATGCTCTCGGTACTAACATTGAAATAGCAACGTTGAAACAGCAGCATTGAAATAGCGGCATTGAAATAGCGCATAAAAATAACCCATAAAACCAAAGCATAAAAATAAAAGGAGATTTTGTATGGATTTAGCCTATAGCGAGCGGCATCAGGTATTCAGATCTGAGCTGCAGCAGTTTCTAAAAGAGCACAAAGACAGCGCACCGAAAGGTCGCGCCAGTATTGGCAAAGCGAGCGATGAAGCTAAGCAATGGCAACAGCTACTCATCAAGCATGGATATGCGGCGCGTAACATTCCCAAAAAATACGGCGGCTACGGTGCAGAGTTCGACATACTCGAAAGCCATATTATTGCCGAAGAATTTTCCAAATCGAATGTACGGCCGGGACACAGCGGCGACGAGCGTGTCGTGCCGGTACTGCTTGAGCTGGGTACTGAGAAGCAAAGAGAAGAGCTGATTGCCCCAACGATCAGCGGCGAAATGATCTGGTGTCAGGGCTATTCAGAGCCAGGCTCCGGTTCTGATCTTGCCTCCCTTTCCACCAAAGCGGTGCTGGATGGCGATGAATGGGTGATCAATGGCCAGAAAATCTGGACCTCCGGTGCTCAACATGCCGATATGTGCTTTTGTCTGGTTAGAACAGAGCCGGATGCGCCGAAGCATCAGGGTATCAGTTACCTTATTTTTACAATGGATAGACCCGGTATCGAAGTACGCCCACTGGTCACCATGACCGGCGAAGCGATCTTCAACGAAACATTCTTTACCGATACCCGTGTGCCGAAGGATGGCATTGTGGGCAAACGTGGCGAAGGCTGGTTTGTCGCCAACGCAACCCTGAAGCATGAGCGCGGCAGTCTGGGTGATCCAAACCAGACCGAAAGCCGTTTTCGTTCACTTGTCGAACTGATGAAAAACGAAACCATTGATGGCACACCGCTGATCAAAATACCCGCTTATCGTGATCGACTGATGCGACTACAGGCGCGTATGTTGACCATGAAATACAACGGTATGCGCATACTTACCGCCTATCTCAAAAAAGAAGAGCCAGGGCTGCCGCGCTGGATCGTCAAACTACAGGGCTGTGAACTTAATCATCAAATTGCTGCATTGGCGATTGATGCAATGGGTGAGCTGGGTGTGCTGTACGAAGACAGCCCCTACATACGTGATGCTGGGATGTGGCAAAAGAGCTACATGCTGGATCTCGGATTGATCATCGGTGGCGGAACCGCCCAAATTCAGAAAAATATGATTGGTGAGCGTGCCCTCGGGTTACCCAAAGAACCAAAATACAAGCAGGGGGCGTAGCCATGGAATTTGCATTAAGTGAAGAGCAGGTAATGCTGCAGGATAGTGTCAGCGGATATCTCAAAGGTAACTGTAGTCTGGATGTAGTGCGTCAAGGAGTAGCCGGCGGAATCACTAAACAGGCCGACGTATGGCAAGGAATATGTGACCTCGGGATTCTGGGCATCATCATTCCCGGTGAGCTCGGTGGCGTAGAGCTGGGCTTTCTGGATGCGGCACTTATCGCTGAAGCACTCGGTCGCGCCATTGCCCCTGTGCCTTTTATAGGTTCATGCATTATGGCCCCGGTGGCACTACTCAATGGCGGTAGCGAACAACAGAAAGAGACCTGGCTACCGAAAATTGCCTCTGGCGAAGTCGTATTTGGCGTCGGTGTAACCGAGCAGATCGCCCGCAGAGAAACCGACGGCATTCAATGTTCAGGTGGAAAGCTCAGTGGCAAAGCGATGTTTGTGGTTGATGGTGTGGATGCGGATATGCTGATCATCGCCGATGACAGCGGAGCGATGCATATCGTTGATGCTAATGCATCCGGTGTGACACGTAGAGCACTGCAGACCATCGATAAAACCCGTGCGGTTGCGGAAGTGGTGTTTGATTCTGTCGAGGCTGATCTTCTGCCAGGCTCACAAAATGACAAAGAACCACTGCTAAAAACCATCGATGCCGGTCGTATCATGATCGCCGCCGACAGTCTTGGTGCTGCCCAGGTGATGATCGAACAAGCGGTGGCCTATGCCCAGGAACGCAAGCAGTTTGATCGCGTGATTGGCTCATTCCAGGCGGTTAAACATATGTGCGCAGAGATGGCTTCGGATCTTGAACCATGTCGCTCGCTGGTCTGGTACACCGCTCATACAGTGAATGATATGCCTGAGGAAACCAGAATGCTGGCCTGTCATGCCAAGGCGCATCTGTCCGAAGTAGGGCGCTCGATTGCTAAAATCGCAACCGAAGTGCACGGCGGAATGGGCTTTACCGATCTGCTCGGCTTGCACTACTGGTTCAAACGGGTTGGTTTGAATCGGCAATTATTGGGTTCACCTGAGTTGGTTCGAGAGGAGGCCGCGTTAGCCCAGGGCTGGTGAGGAATCTGATTGGCAGCAGAGATATTCGCTGCTGCCAATCCCTTTCCCAACCTGCATGCAACAGCCCATCAAAAAACCTCCGTTCGGAGAAGGGCAAGAAATGGCGTTAGACCTGGTAACAACAAGCGAGAATAAAGAGTCGGTATACCTGACCCTTAATCAATCTTTTTAGACAATCCCCGAGCCTGACGACAGACAATTTTTATGTAACGCGACCATAGATTATGTCTAAGTAATAATTGTGCGATTGCGCATTTTTGATATTGCCTGCCTGCCTGGTGTGTCACCATATGGGCGTGGGTCGTCTGTGATTTTGTACTCCGACGAGCTTGTCGGAGTACTAGCAGCATAAGAACAATATTTGAAGCAACCGATCAGGGTGGTTTTGGTGAAAAGGGAAAATTTTATGAAAAACATGAGTTTAATTACAGGGGTGGCAGTTATCGGCCTGACACTGGGTTGTGGTTCGCCCGATGTGAATGCCTCTAAAAAAATCGTTCACGATGCTGACTATTATGTGCTTGAAGCACAGCACGGTGAACAATGGGCTGCCGATGATAAATCGGTTGATAAAAAGCTTGCTGAGTTTCGTAAGGCAAATGGCGGCAAGCCACCCAATATTCTTTATATCCTGATCGATGATGTGGGCTTTGGTGATATGGGCATCCCCGAGTTAAATGCCATTCGTGGATATAAAACCCCCAACATCAATCAGCTGGCCGATCAAAGTATGCGTTTTTCCAGTATGTATACCGAGCCTTCATGTACACCAACCCGTGTTGCTTTTATGACAGGACGTCAACCGCATCGTAATGGAATGGGCGATACCGCCGTTGATATCGCAGGTTTTGGTTTGAATAAGGATGAAGTAACACTGGCCGAAACACTTTCTGCTTCTGGCTATAACACCGTACACATCGGTAAATGGCACATGGGTGACATTCTGGAGTCATGGCCCAATCAACAGGGTTTTGACTTTGCCTCTTTCCCTATTCATCAGCAAGGTCAATTGACTCTTTATAGTGATGATGCTGCCAATGAAGAAGTGTCTATTGGTATCGGCAAAAATAATTATGATGACCGTTTCACCAAGGACAACTGGTTCCGTCCTGATGCATCCCATATGGCTACGGTAGTTGAAGGTAAGAAGGGTGAGAAAGTGCGGGAAGTTCATATGAAACCCGGTGAGCGATGGAACCAGAAAAAATATGATGCGATGAATGAACGCTTCCAGCAGCAAGCACTTGAGCAGTTACGCATACTCGCTAAAAAGGATGAACCGTTCTTTTTGAATTACTGGCCGCTTATACCACTGGCAGGTCCACGGGCAACAACAGAAGAATACACAACACCTAATGGCGGTACTTATGTTGAGAAAATGAAACAGCTTGATGGCTGGGTCGGTGACATTATGGCCGAGATGACCAAGCTGGGGCTGGATAAAAATACCATTGTTGTTCTGATGGGTGACAATGGTCACTTCACTAAATATTCGCCCGGTAGTGGTTTCACTCCGATGATATTTCGAGGCGGCAAAGGTTACACCACAGAAGGTGGTGTACGTGTTGATGCGTTTGCACGTTGGCCTGGCATGATTGAAGCTGATTCAATCGTTGGTGATATCGTACATGTAGCCGACCTGTTTACCAGTCTCTCAAAAATAGGTAATGCAGCAGACAAGATTCCTACTGATCGGATCATCGATGGTGTAGATCAAACTGCTTTGATGCTCGAAGGTGAGGCGCATGGTCGCCGGGACACTGTATTCATTTATTCTGGCAATGCCTTGAAGGCGGTCGTGAAAGAGCGGTTTAAACTGGAAGTACCAGGCGCAGGTGAAAATGCCATTATTGCTAACTTTTATGATCTGTACCGTGATACCAGGGAAGAGTGGCCGGTTTCTACCGAAGTTGGTGCGTGGGGCGGAAATGAAATGGTGCGTGTGATCCAGCGCCACAAGCAAAGAAAAGCCAAGTATCCGGATTCAAAGGCTGGCTTTGGTCGTCCATACGATGGTATTGAAAACCTACGACCTGAAACTGAGGCGGCCGTTGAGGCATTTCTCGTAAAGAAAGCCACATCAGTAAAATAGAGTTATTTGGCGAAGACCGGCGGTTCATGGATGGGCTCTGGTTTTAATTCCTGATTGTGAATTGTTTGTATGAGCTGGCTCATACAAACAATTAACTGCTGGAGCATTTTCAATGAGATTAATTGCAGTTTTTATTTTATTGATGATGACATTGCACCAGCGATTGCTGATGTAATCGAGCTTAGCAATAAAAAAATGGAAGGACTACTATTGGCCGTCAGGGGAATAGCATTAAGTTTGATGCAGGTGGCATCGTTATGACGTTCAATGTGTCTGATGTAAAAGGTATATCCATGGAGAACATGGGACAACCATAGAGCTTACCGGAGTTTCTGAAGAAACAGCCAAAAAATCCGCTGAACAGGTGGGCGGTAGTTGGTGGTCTTTCCGATGGCAGCAGTGGAGCAAGGAGAGGGGCTAAGGTTGGTGTAGGTGCAGCAGTACTGAGTGGAGCGAACCAGGCAGAGATTCCTGCGGGTACTTTGCTTGAATTTACATTAATTGAAAATCTTCAGTTATAGGCTCAGTGTATTGCTGTCATAAATAGCGATATGTGTGAAAAATATCGGATCTACCCGGGCGTCTGTGATTTTTTAACGTCTCTGACGGCAACTCACCAAATAATTTGTAATAGTCAGCTGAAAACTGGCCCATGTGATTGAACCCATTCCGGTAGGCAATATCGGTGACCTGGTCGTTATCCGGCATTGAACTGAACAGTTGCTTACGTGCATTGTTGAGCCGCTGCACTCGCAGGTAGGCTTTTGGAGTCATGCCGAAATGGTCGGTAAAGGCGTGTTGTAGTGTACGCGCACTGACCTGTGTTTCGTCGCAAAGATTATTTAGCGTAATCGGTGTATTTGAAAACTCCTTGATGTAGTCCACGGCTTTTTTCAACGTGCTGTGTCGTTTTCCAGGGCTGGCCAAACCTTGCTGTTGTTCAGCTGAACTGAGAGCATTTAACAGTAGCAGCGGCAGCTCGCACTCTATTTCCTGTTGTATTCCTTTTGTGCTGATAAGGGACGGATCAGCACCCAGTATCAAGCAAACTCTGCGCAGTGCATTCCGCAGTCGGCGCATGCTATCTGGTTTACATGTCAGCATTTCATTGTCGCCAAGCAGGGTATCCAGTTCCGGCAAACCCAGTGTCTGGCATTGTTGGTTGAGAGTGTCTTCCGGGATCGACAGATCAATGGCGGAGAAAAAAGGCTGTGTCACCATTTCCATCTCGGTGGTATCACGATAAATCTGGATGGTATTGCCATCGCTGTGTTGGTTTCGCCAGATAAAAGGTAGACATTTTTCATCAGGGATGCCGAACGTTCGAAGCTTCGGCGGCGGATTTCCCTTTACCTCGATGCATCGCGTGGTCATAAGATTGCTGACCAGAATATTGCCACTCACAATCTGCTGTGAAGTAGCAGTGAAAAATCCATTATCGAGTTGCTGAACCTCAATGTCATAACCGTACAAGGATTCGATAAATTTCTCGAAGCCATCGAATTGGTGGAGGAGGGGATGTTGATCAGACACGACAATCTACGCCTGGATTCATTTTCTGACCATTTTTTCGTTTTTTTGATACCGCATATAGCTCTGATTGAACTACCATCGGAGCTAGTAGTAAAGTATTTTTACAGCCGATTCACAAAATCAGAAAAGGAGATGGCCCGTGGCCTCATTCGTCAGAAAAACAGGAAAATTAATCGCCGCTGGCTGCACCGCATTATTGCTTGCCAATGCGGCATTCGCAGAACCGCCAGCCATTCAGAAACCATCCAGCAAAGCGGATATGCAGGCAGCCCTATCTGGCGGGGTTTCCGGTGATCGCTGGAAAGAGGGTCTGTTATTCGAGGGTGTATCACCCATGCCCTGGCTAAAAAGTGCCGCCAACTGGTTTCCGGGTACAGAGGATATTCAGCCTGAAGAGATGCGGGTTACCTTTATGGGCACCTCGCCCTCTATTCGCCCGGGGCAGATGAATACCTCTATCTATGTTGAGCTGGGTAATGGCGATAGCTTTGTCTTTGATATGGGCGAGGGTGCGGTAGCTAACTATGTGGCCGCCCGCGTTGCACTCAATCAGATTAATCATGTATTTATTACCCATTTGCATGTCGATCACTTCGGTTCACTGCCTTATCTATGGATGTTTGGTACCTGGGCCGGTGGCTGGCACGAGCAACTAACCGTGCATGGCCCATCGGGACGAACCCCAGAATATGGTACCGCCAAGATGGTCGAAGGTATGAAGACGATGCTAGGTTGGCATGTTGATGCCTTTAGTGTATTCCCGGCAGGCAAGGGCTGGGACATTAAAGTCAACGAGTTCGATTTTCGCGACAATGGCGGCGTGGTTTATGAGAAGAATGGCGTAAAAGTCATCCACTGGCAGCGCTCCCATGCCAAAGATGGTGCATCAGGTTATCGACTTGACTGGAACGGTATGTGCTTTGTCTGGACCGGCGATGGCCGCCCCAGCAATCTTGATATCAAATATGCAAAAGGCTGTGATCTTTATGTAACAGAGATGCAGACAGAACTCGTGGAAATTGGTTCGGGCGTGCAGGGCGTGCCACCATTTTTGGCACGCTATACGATTGATACCCACCATACGCCCGCTTATGCGGCCGGTTATCTCGCCAATCAGATTAAACCAAGAATGTTTATGACCACTCACATGCCATTTGACCCCTACCAAAATGAAGAGGCTGTGGCAGAGATTCGTGAACACTGGAAGGGCCCTTTCCATTTTGGTGCACCCGACGGTATTGTTGTAAACATGACTAAAGATCAAGTTTGGGTTAGAGAGGGCATTCTGCCTGATTATCCAAATAACCGTTCTCCACAGTTTGATTTTTCTAACGGCCAGTTGGTTGTGCCTCTACCACCAACCAGTCGTGAAAAAATTCAGGAGCCGTTTGTGCGTGAGCAACAGATCGATCCGAAGAAGTATTATCCAAAAGGCTACCACCCTCACCTGTTAGAAGAGTGGCCAGTGAAGAGTGATCTGGTTGTGCCTCTGGATTCTTTGCCTGAAAATTTGAAAGGAAGCATGGGTGAAGCCTGGAGACTGAAGCAGAAAAACCTTAAGGCGCTTGAGGCGAAAGGTAAGTAGTTACTCGCCACTAGATTGAGTGATCGGTCATCCCGGAGTATTCAGCCTGGGATGGCCCTTTTTTGCAAACTCTGTAGACTCTGTAAATAAGGCTATTACATTGCAACAGCAAATCTTTTTGTTCTGTAATTAAGCAGAATAACTAAGCAGGCACTAACAAAAAAAGAGGTTTAGAACATGAACAGATTTACCAGAAATGGTCTGTTGTTGCTTTCATTATGCGTCGGTGCGACTACTGCATGCGCCAAAAGCGATGACGGATCAAAAATTGTGCACGATGCAGAATACTACGTCCTTAAAGCCCAACATGGTGACAAATGGGCTACCGAGGATAAAGAGATCGACAAGAAACTGGCTGCGTTGCGTAAGAAGCACGGCAAGCCACCAAATATTATTCACATCATGTGGGACGACACTGCCGTTGGTGAGTTGGGTGTTCCACATAATCAGAAGAATCGCGGTTTCCAGACGCCGAATATCAACCAGTTTGCCGCCGAGGGTCAGTATTTCTCGCGCATGTACACCGAGCCGTCCTGTACGCCATCTCGCGCTGCCTTTATGACCGGCCGCCATGCTGTCAGAAGTGGTATGTACAACGTCAGCTTCCCAATAGAATACGGCGGCATGAGTGAAAAAGAAGTCACCATTGGCGAAGTCATGAGCGAAGCGGGTTACGCGACTGCCTTCTACGGTAAAGGCCATCTGGGCGACATTGAAGAGAGCTACATGACCAACATGGGCTTTGATGAAGCTTTCTGGGCACCCTACAATCAGGTACCCAGCTTGTATGTTGCTCGAGGTCAGTTAGCTGCGTTGTTCCCAACCTCGATCATGCCGGAACTATACCCTGACGACCCCTACGACATTGACAAAGGTTGGCGACCAAAAGGTTATGTGTGGATGCTCGAAGGCACCAAAGGCGGGCCTGTTCGTGAATGGGGAACCCCGCCCAATGAAGATGATTACTACGCGATTGAAGCGGAAGCCCAGAAGCGTACCATCAACTTTATTCGTAAGAGCGTTAAGGCGGACAAGCCATTCTTTATTAGCTATCAACCGACTGTCGCCTCATTTATGGGTCTCAAGCCCGGCGATCCTAAACTGACAGTTTCTGCTGGTTTAACTCAGGAGTTTTTCGCTCGCCTGGACTTATGGATTCCCAAGTTACTGCAGGAACTGAAAGATCAGGGCGTGGAAGAAAATACTCTGGTCATCCTCATGGCGGATAATGGCCCCATGACCCACAATGGCCCTCCCGGCATGGTTGAAACACTCTATCGTGGTGGTAAAGGTGATGCCTGGGAAGGTGCCGTCCGCGTTACTTTCCTGGCTCGCTGGCCGAGTGTTATCGAGTCGAACCAAATTGTTGGCGACATCGTTCACATAACAGATCTATACACTACCTTCGCCAATTTGGCGGGTGCTAAAAAGCATATCCCCACCGACCGCATTGTTGATGGTGTTGATCAGACTGCGTTGTTTTTGAACGGCGATACTCACAGCCGTCGTGACTCGGTACAAATCTACACCGGTGACATTCTGGCTGCCACTGTAAAGGGGCGTTTTAAGCGTCGCTGGGTCGGCGAATTGCCGGGGCTCAGTGGGGCAGCATTTTACGATCTTTACGACGACCCACGGGAAGTGCAACCCAAAATGCTTCCTGGCTTCACCACCAAACCGATGTTCGACCTTATGTTTGCTCGCCATATGTTGTGGAAAAAGAAGTATCCCGACACTAAGCATGTGAGAGGCCTGCCACTGACCGGCCTTGAGAACCCTCGTCCGGATGTTTTAAAGGCAACGAAACCACGTATTAATGCTGAGGACGTGCCCTTCGACCCCACGGAATTTCTCGATTTTGAAATACCCTATAACGTCAATATGGAAAACTGGGGTTCTGCTGGTCGATAGTAGATACTTTTAAATCTGGCGGGGTTCCTGTGAACCTCACCAGGTTGTTGACCTATAGAAGGGCGGGCTTTTTAAAAAATGAACGCGTCCACCGGAGCGATTGATTTTAACTATGATTTAAACTTTTCCAAAACTCAGGAAAACACCTATGAAAAATAACTGGAAACTACTTTTTGCTGCTGGTGCGTTATTGGGCAGCCCGCTCATTCAGGCAGCTGATGCAGGGGGAAAATCAGTGGAGGAGTTGGCAAAAGCTGCACAGAACCCGATCGCAAATATGATCAGCGTGCCCTTTCAAAATAACACCAACTTCAATGTTGGGCCTGAGGATAAAACCCAGAACGTATTGAATATTCAACCGGTTTATCCAGTTAGCATTACTGAAGACTGGAATATGATAACCCGAACCATTATTCCCATTGTATCCCAGCCCGCTATGACCTCAGCCCAGAGCCGCACCAATGGCCTCGGTGATATTCAGTTTTCTGCTTTTTTCTCTCCAAAGGCTCCGACTGCTGGTGGCTGGATCTGGGGCGTTGGTGCTATTGCGGAACTTGATACCGCATCCGATGATGTTCTTGGCAACGGGAAAACAAGCCTTGGGCCTACAGCCATCGCTTTAAAGTTTACCGGCCCCTGGATGTTTGGTGGGCTTATTAACAATCTACAGGATGTATCAGGATCGAGCAGCAACGCAGATGTGAATAAAATGTTGCTTCAGCCATTTTTGAATTATAACTTTCCCGACAAACCGGGCCGTTATTTGGTGAGCGCGCCGATTATTACTGCAAACTGGGAAGCCGAAAGTGGTGAACAATGGACGGTGCCAATAGGTGGAGGTATTGGTCAAATTATGCGCTGGGGAAAACTGCCGGTTAATCTGCAGGCTTCTCTGTACTACAACGTTAAAACACCAACCAATGGTGCCGACTGGCAAATGAGATTGCAGGCGCAATTAATGTTTCCAAAATAGTTGATTACCGTTCTGCAGAAGCGCTGATGGTAATAAACCATCCCTGGTCCGAGAATCACCTTTGACCCGGGATGTGGAAATACCGAATCCGTTTCGGATTCGGTGAGGTAGTGACTCGGTCATGCACAGGACTGCATTGACGGAACTTCAGTAGTGAAGGGTTTAGCTCTCGCTACACAACAACTAAGGGATAAAAACAATGAAAAAATACAGCGCTATATGTACTTTGTTATTTGCGATGGTTTTTACGCCAATGTCGCTAAAAGCGGAACAGATAGATTCCGCAGAAGCGGCAGATTCTGGCATGCAGCATCGAGTCTCGCTCTACCTTTGGGCTGCCGGTATGAGTGGAGATACTGGAAACGCGGCAGGAAGTGCGCCCGTAGATCTCGAATTCAAAGATATTTTTGATAATCTCGAGAGCGGATTTATGATCAATTATTTCGGAAAAACGGGTAAGTGGGTTTTTAATGTTGATTACCTGACGCTTAATATAACGCCATCGTCGGATGTGCCTCCAGCTGATGTCGACCTGAATCAATCCTTTCTGGAACTTACTACCGGTTATGAAGTGATACCGGATCTGGCAGTAGTGGCGGGCTTTCGTTTTGTTGATATCAGCACTACGGCAACGATAAAGATTGGACCCACTCTTACCATAAAAGGAGACGACGACTGGGTTGATCCCATCGTTGGGATTGACTACCGTAAAGTATATTTAGAGAAGTGGCGGCTTTTTGCTCATGCTGATATTGGTGGTTTTGGTGTCGGTTCGGATTTAAGCTGGCAGTTATCTGGCTTTGTTGGTTATATGCCATCAAAAAACTGGAACCTGTATGGCGGATACCGTCATCTGGATATTGATTATAAAAGCGATAACGCCAAGAAGTTTTTTTACAACGTAACCGTAAGCGGCCCACTGCTTGGTTTTGGTTATCATTTTTAACCGATCGATCTGACCCGTTTAACCAACTCTGATGTCGAGAATGTTTCTGGACATACATATGATCAATAAAAGGAAATAAGACTATGCAAAAAAAACTAACATTGTTATTTTTCTCTTTCGCGCTGTTAATTACAGGCTGCGCAACCGTACAAAAAAGCGATATCCAAATAGATGCGGAAGCTAGCCCTAAAACTAATTTTAGCGGCTATAAAACCTATACCTGGTTAGGTTCGGCGGCCATTCTCAATGATCCCGTGGGGAAATGGGAGCCGCTGTCATTTGATGCGGACACAGAAATAAAGTTTCTGTTGGATCGTGAGTTACGCGCACGCGGTATGTCGGAAAATTCAACCGCACCGGATTTGATTGTCGGATTCGCTGCGGGTATTGACATGGGTGCACTTGCGCTTAAAAAAGACCCGGAAGCTGATGTGGAGATATTGAAGAATGTTCCACAGGGTGGTCTGGTCGTACTGCTAGTGGACAGCCAGTCTGGTTTTCTTATTTGGGCAGGGATAGCATCGGCTGAAATTCAGGAAGATATCGATGCAGCCGGTACCAAGCAACGACTGGACTACGCAGTTACACAGATGATAAAAAAATTGCCTAAATAATATAAAAATTCATCACCCTGGGGTTTTCCCAGGGTGATGAATAGCCCTTTCTAAAAGTAACTCCAATCTTTCTAATCCCCACCGTTTTTTTTGCAGGTCTTACCCATGAGCTTTTTTGGAAACGGGTGTTTTTCTTGTGCTCCATCAATACAACCTCGTCGGAGTACTAGTTCTAATTAAGCTGATCATGATGTCTTATAAATCTGAAAAGCATATTAGAAGAATTAATAATGAGCTTAGTGAAATCAAGGAATTACTCAAGGAAAATAATGATTATGGATGAATGTTTGTACAGGTTTTATTTTGGAACGAAGGTTCTTTTGAACAGGAGTTAACATGTCAAAAATTAAGCGTATGACACTGGTAAAAATACATACTCTATTGGCGGCATTTATTTTGCCGATCACGATTATGTTTGCAGTTACCGGAGGGCTTTATACTTGGGGGATCAAAGGGGAATACGATTCAAAGAGCTTCAATCTACCCATCGAGAAACCACTAAAACCCAATCTCAACATATTGCTTGCACTGGTTGAGGCGGAGTTAGCAAAACGTGATCTGTCTGCGCCAACGGGAAACCCAAAGATAAAAAAGGTGGGCACGTCATTTAGCTTTGAGTGGACGGGCTCTAATCGTGATGTCTCATTTGCACCGACCCGTGATCCAAAGTTTGCGAAACTAAAAATAAAAGAGACCAGTTGGTATCGTCAATTTGTACAGCTGCATAAAGCAAAGGGAGGCATCCTGTTCAAAGTGTTTGCTGCTGTTTTTTCGGTGGGCTTACTGGCGCTACTAATCACAGGCTGCTGGATGGCATGGCAGGTTCCAAATTATCGAATAATGATGCTGAGGGCCGCGAGTGTGGGTGTTGCTACGTTTGTAGTTGTGGTGTTGATGAGTTAGGTGGCAGAGCTGCAGGTAAATTTCACCCATAGCGTTGTCCTTTTTCGTGGACAACACTTCATTTTTTATAGATTGGCTTTGTGCTAAGGTTGTCCGCCGTACAACACCTTCGCAGGAGTTTAGTAAGTTGCGTATCCATAGATCCCGTTCATTCCAGTTGAGCGCGTTATGCTCGATCCTGTTAGTGCTTGTTAGTGCCTGTTCGGAAAAAAAAGCCCCGCCACGACCGACACCGGAATTTCCCGTAGTTAGTGTTATACAACGGGATCAGCCTATCAATCTGGAGATGGTTGGGGAAACTATGGGGTCGTCTGATATTCCCATTCGGGCGCGGGTAGATGGTTTTCTTGAAAGCATGGATTTTATTGAAGGCCAGAATGTAGAGAAGGGAAGTTTGCTCTATACGATCGATGATATTCCATTTCAGACCAAAGTGGTTGAAGCCCAGGGGCAGCTTGCGGAGGCCAACACTTCACTTGCCCAGACTGAATCAGATCTTGCTCGAATTAGACCCCTTGCTGAAATGAACGCTGTTAGCCAGATGGATCTGGATGAGGCCATTGCCAAGCATGAAGCAGCAATGGGTGCCCTCCAGACCGCCAACGCTCAGGTAAAACAGGCACAGATCGAAAAAGGTTACTGCCGTATCTATGCACCCATCACAGGTCTTGTCGGCCTTACAGAAGTAAAGGTTGGTGAATATGTTGGCGCTACTAACGGCCTGCTCAATTTTGTCTCTCAGGTTAACCCGATCCGTGTGCGCTTCTCGATTGATGAAAAAAGCTACCTGAAATTTGCCCGAAAAATTATTGGAGCCGCTGAAAAAGGTAAGGATCCCCGTGCAGAGAAAAAAGAGGGCGCGCTTACCCTGATACTGGCGGATGGCTCTATACATGATTTTAAAGGTCATGTTGTTACCAATAATGCTGCGATTGATCCAAGCACAGGTACGTTTACCCTTGAAGCTGATTTTCCAAACCCCAGCCGCCTGGTGTTAGCGGGACAGTACGCCAGAATCCGTACCGATATTGATGTTCGAAAAGACGCTTTACTGGTGCCGCAGAGAAGTATCGTTGAGTTGCAGGGACAATTCAGTGTATTTGTGGTTGATGCACAGGGCAAAATCGAGCAGCGTAAAGTGATGGTTGGCCCAAAAATAAACAAACTGCAGATTATTTCCAGTGGTTTGAAAGCGGATGAACAGGTGATGCTTGAGGGTGTACAAAAAGTCCGAAATGGTATGACGATTAAAGCCAGGCTAACCGACTTTGATGAGATGCCGTCCTCTTCCGCTGATAAACCGCAGAAGAAGGTCTAAATCATGGCTGAATTCTTTGTACGACGTCCCATCGTAGCGATGGTGATCGCTATTATGATCGTGCTATTGGGACTGATTTCCATGAGTGGCCTGCCCATTGCTCAGTACCCGGACATTACTCCGCCAATGGTCAATATATCGGCTACTTACCAGGGAGCCAATTCGATTGATGTCGAGCAGTCCGTGGCGACACCTATTGAACAAAAGGTCAATGGTGTCGAGGACATGATCTACATGAAATCGAAGAACGCCAGCAATGGAGCTATGGCCCTGGCGGTCTCCTTCGAGGTGGGTACTGACCTTGATATGGCCAATGTATTGGTGCAAAACCGCGTGTCAGAAGCGATGGCGATGCTGCCTGAGGAAGTAACACGCCAGGGTGTCACGGTGAAAAAGCAGCTCTCTTTTCCCTTGCTGCTGGTCTCTCTGGTCTCACCAAACAAAACCTACGATGACAACTTTCTGATGAACTACGCCACCATCAATATCATTGATGAACTGGCACGTATCCGGGGTGTTGGTCTTGCGGAAGTGCTGGGTAGCAGTCTCACCGAATACTCTATGCGTGTGTGGATCAAACCTGATCAGCTTTCCAAGCTGGGGTTGACGGTACCGGATATTACCAGTGCTATTCAGCAGCAAAATGTACTGGTGCCCGCAGGGCAGATCGGTGGTGAGCCTGCACCGCTGGGCACAGAACATACCTATACCGTGCAGACCGGCGGGCGTTTTGAAACCGCAGAAGAGTTCGGAAAAGTCATTGTTCGAGCTAATTCCGATGGCTCGCATGTTCTGCTGAAAGACGTTGCCCGCATTGAGCTGGGCACCGCTGGCTATCAGATAAGAGCTCGGCTGGATGGTTCAGATCAGGCATTACTTCAGGTTTTTCAGCTGCCCGATGCCAACGGTCTTGATGTTGCCGAACAGGTGATCGCAACCATGGATCGTATTAGTCAAAATTTCCCCGATGATGTCGAATATGTGATTTCACTCGATACCACCAAGCCGATCACTGCGGGTATTCGTGAGATTATTATTACCCTGTTCCAGGCGTTGGCACTGGTCATTCTGGTGGTCTATATCTTCCTGCAGAGTACCCGCGCCACCTTTATTCCTGCGTTGGCGGTGCCGGTCTCCTTGATTGGTGCATTCGCGGTATTTCCTCTGTTGGGGTTTTCGATCAATACCCTGTCGCTGCTCGGTCTGGTGTTGGCTATTGGCATTGTGGTGGATGATGCCATCGTTGTGGTTGAAGCAGTCACTAGCAAAATGGAGCAGGGACTATCGTCTCGTGAGGCCACCATTGCCGCAATGAAGGAAGTATCGGGGCCCATTGTCGGCACCTCGTTGGCGTTGATCGCGGTGTTTGTTCCGGTGGCGGCTATGGCTGGCATCACCGGTTTGCTTTATCAACAGTTCGCCATCACCATTGCGGTGGCGGTTGCCATCTCCTCTGTCAATGCCCTGACCCTGAGTCCCGCTCTGGCAGCCACTTTGCTCAAACCACCGGGTGTTGAGAAAAGCCGTTTTCAGCGATTTTTTGATGGATTCAATCGCTGGTTTGAAAAAACTACCCTGGGGTTTATGAAGCTCGTTCGGTTTTTTACCGAGAAACTGTACCGGGCCGGTATTCTGCTTGCGGCATTGATTGTAGGTATGGTTATCCTGTTTCAGACTCTGCCGGGCGGCTTTGTTCCCGGTGAAGACCAGGGATATCTCATGGCCAGTGTGATGTTACCCGATGCTGCATCACTGCAACGTACCGAAGAGATCATGCGGACGGTTGAAGAGATTGTGGCCGAAATTGATGCGGTAGAAACTGCATCGGCGATTTCCGGGTTCAGCATGTTGACCGGTACCATCCAATCCAACGCTGGGTTTGTGTTTGTTCAGCTCAAGGATTGGGATGAACGCCCGGATGCAAAGGATCATGCCGATAATATTGTGCGGCGGCTCAACGGAGCACTTGCCCAGCGTGTGAAAGGCGCGGTGGCTTTTGCTTTTGCTCCACCGGCTATTCCCGGGCTTGGTACCGGTTCCGGTTTTACCATGATGCTGCAGGACCGTGGTGGTAACCCGCCTGAGTACCTGGCGCAACAGAGCGCTGCTTTCATCAAGGCCGCGAATGAACACCCTGCTATCGGTAGTGCCCGTACGTTCTATCGAGTGAACGTGCCACAGCTGATGCTCGATATTAGCGACAGTAAGGCGCTAAAGCTTGGTGTTCCTCTACAGGATCTGCAGACTTCGGTGGGTGCGTTTCTCGGTGGTGCTTACGTGAACGATTTTAACCGTTTTGGCCGGCTCTATAAGGTCTATGTACAAGCCGAACCTGAATACCGTGCCGATCCCGATGGCCTGCGTTTTTTCTATGTTCGCAACAGCGAGGGCGGGATGGTGCCCCTGTCTACACTGATCGATGTGTCACAAACCAGTGGTACAGAGTTTACCAATCGTTTTAACCTCTACCGTTCGGCTGAAATTTCTGGTGAAGCAGCAAAAGGTTTTACCTCGGCACAGGCTCAGGCCGCGTTGAAAGAGATCGCCGAAAAAACCTTGCCGGATGATATGTCCTACAGCTGGAGTGATATGTCGTATCAGGAGGAAGCTGCATCGGGTAGCGGTAGTATTGTCTTTGTGATGGCACTTGTTTTTGTATTCCTGATTCTCGCTGCGCTTTATGAAAGTTGGTCGTTGCCACTGTCGGTGCTGGCCGGAACCCCTATTGCTATTTTCGGAGCGATGGCCGGTTTATCGATCGCACGATTGATGAGTGATAGCTACGAAAACAATGTTTACGCTCAGATCGGGCTGGTAATGCTGATTGGTATGGCGGCTAAAAATGCCATCCTTATTGTTGAATTTGCCAAGCTTGAAATGGAAAAAGGCAAGCCCGCATTTGAAGCAGCGATGGAAGCAGCTCATAAGCGCTTTCGGCCAATTCTGATGACCGCACTGTCATTTATTCTTGGGGTGGTACCGTTGCTGATTGCCAGCGGTGCAGGTGCTGAAGCACGTAAAGTGATGGGTATGACGGTATTTAGCGGCATGTTGGTGGCGACCCTGGTCGGGGTCTTGCTGGTGCCGGCGATGTATGTTGCGGTAGAGCGCTTTCTGGGCGGTAAGAAACCCATACCTTCTCCCGAATCATCATTGGGTGACGATGGGCAGACCGCTGTCAGGGGAGGGTTGTAAATGTCACGTTTTGGACTTGTTGTTTTCGTTTTTTTGTTCATACAGGGCTGTGCATTAACCCCTGACTATGAGCGACCCGAGCTGGATCTACCGGAACAATTTACCCAGAAATCCTCAGCGGATGATTCATCGGATACCAATGATGCTCCACAGAATCCGGGTGAAAGCATTGCAAATCTGCCCTGGAAAGAGGTGTTTCAAGACCCTGTATTGCAGCTGTTGATCGATACCGCATTGGTAGAAAACAAGGATCTGGGAATCACACTGAGCCGCGTTGCTCAGGTGGGCGCTCAACTGACGAGCACCCAGGCTAATCAGTATCCATTTTTTGATATGACCGCTTCTGCAGGGCGTGGCAGGCAGAGTCAGGTTATCGTTCCTGGCGCCAGTACCCAGAATACTATATCGGTGATGGGTAACCTCTCATTCGAGATCGATTTATGGCTAAAACTGAGCCGTGCTACTGAAGCCGCTCAGGCAGATCTTCTTGCCAGTGAAGCGGTTTATCGCCACGTTTCACTGAGCCTTATTGCCAATGTTGCCAGTGGTTATCTATTATTGCGTGATCTTGATCAACGCCTGTTGATTGCGAAAAGAACCGTCGAGAGCCGACAGAAAAGCCTTGATATTATTCAGGCTCGTTATGATAAGGGCACGGTACCTGAACTTGATGTGAACCAGGCGCAGGTCGAACTGGCGATAGCGCAAGTCGCTATTGCAACGTTCAATCGGCAAATTGCCCAGACAGAACATGCACTGTCGATTTTACTGGGCCGTAATCCCGGTTCGATTACACGAGGCCTGGCACTTGATGAGCAGCAATTCCTGCTGGATATCCCATCGGGATTACCCTCGGAGTTATTGCAGCGTCGCCCCGATATTGTTGCCGCAGAACAGCAGCTCCATGCACAAACCGCTTTGGTGGGTGTGGCTGAAGCACTGCGTTATCCCTCTATCTCATTGACCGGAAATTTTGGTTCAGTCAGCAACGAACTTTCAGATTTGAACTTTGATGCAGGCAAGAGTTGGGGGGTAGCCGGAGGGCTTTTTGCACCCATATTCAACTGGGGGCAATTAAAAGCGCAAAGTGAAGAGCAACAGGCCCGTGCCGAAGAAGCCATGCAATCCTATCTGGCGACCCTGCAACAAGCGTTCCGTGAAGTAGAAGATGCATTGATTTCGGTACGCACCTACCAGGTGGAATATGAAGCGTACCAACGGCAAGTTAAGGCTGCACGAAATGCTGACAGGTTATCCCGAGCTCGTTACGATGCCGGTTTTACCGATTTCCTTGAGGTGCAGGAATCGAGTCGTAGCTTGTTTTCCGCAGAGTTAAACGAAAGTATCTCGTTGCAGTCAAGCCTGAATGCGGTGGTTGATCTGTATAAAGCCCTTGGTGGTGGCTGGGTTCAGCAGGTAGATTGCGCAATAAAAAGTGATGATGAAAACGCCGAGATTGAAGCTGAATGTATGGAAACAGAACAACCGGATAGTGAAAAAACCTCCTGACGAGGGAACCCCTCAATACAAGCTTGTCGGAGTACTAGTTTGAGCCGTATTGCATCAAAATCCACTCAGTACAGATGGCTTAAAATAATCCTGATCAGCCTCAGTGCTGTGCTATTGCTTCTCTTCATGTTGTTGCTTGCTGCCTTTGTTATGGTGCAACAGCAACCCAATCGACTAATCCCCGTTGTTGAACAAATTACTGGTCAACTGCTTGGGCGTGAGCTGGAAATTGGCGAGCTCAATCAGCTTGAACTGAATTGGGACGCCACCCTGGTAGCCCATGATCTCAAACTCTCCAATCCAGCCTGGGCAGAAACACCGGATTTTGTGCAGGTAGGTACGCTGCGTATCGGTATACACATCCCATCTATCTGGCAAGATGGCCCCATCGTGATCAATGAGCTGGAACTGAGTGATATAGCGTTGGAACTTCTGGCCCCGGACCAGCATCCACCAAACTGGGAGTTCTGGCCAGATGAGGTGAAGCAGCCGCCTGACAAATCAGGAGAGATCAAGCTGGAGGTAAGTGTATTCCCAGTTCTGTTCGCAGATGCGGAAATTCACAACGCTACCATTAGTTACCGTGATGCCGACAGGGATGTGCAGATATTCTTTGAGAAGCTTGACCTGCAAGAGATGGCTGATGCTGGTCAGCTCAACCTTGATATTGTCGGAAATATCAATGATATTCCGCTCGAAATAACGGGACATATCGGACCCACCGTAGCTCTGCTGACCCAACAAAATTTGAGTATGGATCTCACAGCGTTGTGGGGGCAGCTCTCTATTGAAGGTAGCGGAACCATCGCAGATCTGAGCAAACTTTCCGGGCCAGATCTTCGCCTCAAGATTGCCGCTCCAGCCGCTCGCCCACTGCTTGATGCACTCGGTATCTCTGGGGTTCGGGATGGACCACTACATTTTCAGGCTGAAATTACCGATGCGGGCCCTGGTATTGCTTTGCAGGTTGAGGGGGCATTTGATGAATTCTCCTTGCAGCTCTCGGGAACGATAGCAAACCCTCAGTTACTGGATGGGGTTGATATTGCTTTCAAACTGAAGGGTTCTTCCCTGGCTGAAGCGGGTGTGATGTTTAGCATTAAGGATCTACCGAAAACCCCCTACAAGGTTTCCGGTCAGATCTTGCGGCAAGATACGCTGCTAAAACTCCTCAATGGTCAAATTGTAGCTGGGCAGGGTCAGCTTGATATAAGTGGCAATCTGCCACAATTCCCCGAAATAAAAGATGCTGAACTGACGGTAACAGGAAGTAATTTTAATTTGGCAATACTTGGTGCATTGGCAGGTATTGAAAATCTGCCCCCGGAGCCATACGACGTAAATGGAAAATTGAGCGCCAAAGATAAAGGTGTCGAGTTCATTGAGCTCCAGATAAATAACGATAAATTGCAGCTGAAGCTAAATGGATTGATCGGGCAGGCCCCCGACTTTCTTGGGTCTCGGATAAACCTGGATCTCTCCGGGAGCAGTTTGGCATCCGCCGGACACTGGTTGGGTGTGGAAACGCTACCCAACCAGAAATTTCAACTCACTGGCGAGATGGCGCGGAACGATGCCGATTGGCATTTGAATGAAGCGCTGTTTGATAGCGCCGGATTGCGGCTTGATGTAAATGCAAGTCTGGATAGCTTGCGGGAGCCAACGGATCTGGTATTCACTTTCAAACTGTCAAGCCTGAACCTGACGACAACACTTCAATCGTATGGATTTGGCGTGGATGGCCTACCAGTTTTCCCATTGGAAATTAATGGAAAGCTGAGCGGACCGCCGGATAGCTTGAAAATTGAAAAGATGACCGCTGACTCTGGCGATAGTCATCTAGATATATCCGGAATGTTGGGCGATCCAACTGCGCTGAAAAACCTGGATCTGTCGGTGGCTATATCGACGCCAGACATATTGGCGCTTGTCCCAGTGACCGTCGATGGCTCGTTACCGCCATTACCTGTTGCGGCCGGTGGACAGGTAAAAATTTCACAAAAGAGTATCGGTATTCATGGATTCAAAGGCACTGCTGCTGGTGCACAGTTATTGCTGGATGGATATATTAATCACCAACCTCCTTTCAACGGTTCGAGTATCTCTTTAAGTGCAGAGGCCCCAAACTTACGTTCGGTTCTTGATCCCTGGTTGTCGCAGGATATTCCTGATGAGTCGTTCAAACTGCTGCTTGATGCAGTTGTTGAATCCGGCAGTCTGCGAGTACAAAAACTTGAAGCCGGGCTCTCGGATGCTCAGCTTAGCGCAGAATTTACAGCTGACGACATCAATGATCTATCCAGCCTGCATGGTGATATCAAACTTACTGGCACCAGCATCCGACAATTGGTTGGATTATTGGGTGGTAATGGGGTTGGTCTGGATGGGGGCTACAGCGTGGCTGTAACTATGCAGACAACGCCGGAATGGCTGCGCCTGAATCCGATTTCTGTTCGGTTGGGAAAGAGTGACCTTGGTGGAACTATTGATATCAAGCCAGGTGATATCCCCGTCATACATGCAGATTTACACTCCAAATTTATTAATATGCTATCTCTGCTGCCGGATGTGGAAGCGCTTCAGAAAGAGGAAGCTGCACAAGCTGGTGCGGCGAACACCACTCAAAAAACCGATCTCTCCGAAGCGCTGACCACTTCAGAGCTTTCCGATCGAGTCATCCCGGATGAGCCTCTCGATTTCAGCTGGCTGCATAAGATTGAGGGGTCTCTCAAGTACAGAGTCGACAAAGCATTGCTAAGAGATGACGCTAGCTCCAGTGCGATAGTAGACGTTTTGATCAAAGATGGCGTGCTATCTACTCGCAAGCTTTCGGTTGATGGTTCAGCATTGATTGGAGAGGCAAAACTCTCCTTAGCGCCGTTGGCTGAGGGTGCAGACATTGATCTCTACCTTGATGTGAAACGTACTCCACTGCTTGTTTTGCTTGGAGGCCAGCCCGACTATCAACCGGATTCAGTATATCGTGCGAGGATTAAAACCCACGGCAACAGTTTGCAGGAATGGGCAAAAAACTCAAATGGCGCGCTGGTTTTTAAAGGTGGTGGAGGGCATCTAAAGCACGCTGGCATGGGTTTTTTGGTGGGGGATGTGTTTCAGGAGATATTCAATAAAATTAACCCTTTTGATAAAAGTGAACCCTACATAGAATTTGTTTGTCATGCCGGTGCTATGTTCATTAAAGAGGGTGAATTGATGCTTTCTCCTGGCGTCGTGGTACGAACCAAAAAAACTGATCTTGCCTTTGATGGGGAGATTGATTTGCGTGATGAAAAACTGAACATGAAGTTTAATACTCGCTCACGAACCGGTGTAGGGGTCAGTGCCAGCAAGGCAATCACGCCTTATTTCAAAATAGGTGGAACGTTGGCTCACCCTCGGTTGGCGCTGAATACAAAAGGTGCGGTGGTATCGGGTGGCGCTGCGGTGGCAACCGTAGGTTTATCGATTCTTGCTGAGGGGATGTGGGATCGTTGGGTGGCTACTTCAAAGAACCCGTGTGACGGGTTAGTCGCTAACTACCGGGAACAGAATGACGACAGATACCACTCACTATTGCTGGCACCCTAGGGGCCAGCAATCATCTTTTCTGCCAGCTGGCTGATGTTATTTTGCAATCAGTACCGGTATCTCGCTGCGACTGATCATGTTGGTAGTATGGCTTCCGACAAAAAGTTGGTGCAGGCGCGAGTGACCGTAGGCTCCCATTACCAATAGATCAATACGGTTTTCTTTGCCGTACAGGCGGAGAGAATTTTGCACCGTACCCTCGATAACCTGAGCGGTTACACCAAACCCAGCATCGGTAAGTTTTTTTGCGGCGGCGGCAAGTGCCGGTTGCCGATCGGTACTGTTGTTATTTACCGATACGATATGGCAGGCGAGATCCTTTAATAGAGGGCTTCTGACCAGGCCCTCTATCGCTTTTTCGGTGACATCTCTGCCGTCGTAGGCAATCATAAATCGACGTGGCTCGACGAATTTCTCGGGAGCGATTAAAATTGCTTTTCGGGAAGTGCGAACCACGCTTTCCAGTTGGCTGCCAATGGCTACTTTTTTGCCCTGATGTGTTTCACCGTGGTGACCGACAACCAGCATTCTGATTTCATCATCCATCTCTGCCAGGGTTTCTGCCAAATTACCGTGGCGCTGCATGGTACTGATCTGTTCAATACCCTGTTCACTGGCGCGGTTTTTGGCGTCTGCGAGCATATGCTTGCCATCTTCCAGAGCCAGTTTGCTGTATTTTTCTTCAAGCCCAACCAGCTCTCTCAGCAATTTTCTACGGCCTTCCGGCAGGATGTTACCGGACAAATTGCCGAGCGCATGTTGTTCGCCCTTATCCAGTACGTGTAGTAGTTTCAGTGGTGCGCCGGTACGGTGGCATGCCCAGATAGCGGCATCGCACACAGAATCAGCGAGATTGGATCCATCAATGCAGGTTACGATATTCGTCATAGCTTTGCCCTTCTTAGTGTGACTTCAATGTATTGTAGGGGACTGCGTTACAGCCCTTGCAAAGGTGCCTACATTCGCTGCGACCTGCGCCTTGCCGTGACAAATGTGGCGAGTTCTATATCTGTATACAGTTCCATACACTACATTAGCATTTGTTCGACTTTTTCTGGTTTGTCGTGTATTCCAAAACCATCGACAATGGTAGCGCTGGCTTCGTTCATTCCAATAACATCAACCACCGCTCCCTCCCGCCGAAATTTTAAAACAACCTTGTCCAGTGCCGCAACCGCTGTGATATCCCAAAAATGCGCATCGGTAACATCAATGGTGACCTGCTCCAGTACCTCTTTGAAATCGAACTGTTCTATAAATTGCTCCGATGACGCAAAGAATACCTGGCCGATCACCTTGTAGGTGCGGGTACTATCTTGCTCGCCGGCTATGCTATTCACTGCCATATAACGACCAATTTTGTTGGCAAAAAAGAGCGCTGCGAGCAGAACCCCAACCAACACACCCAGCGCGAGATTGTGAGTGAACACTACTACAACTACTGTAGATATCATCACTATATTGCTGGAGAGGGGGCTTTTCTTGAGGTCGATCAAGGAACTCCATGAAAAAGTCCCGATTGATACCATGATCATCACCGCGACCAAAGCGGCCATCGGTATCAGACCGATCCATTCATCAAGGAATACCACCATAATCAGCAGCAATACGCCGGCAATCAACGTCGAGAGTCGACCACGGCCGCCGGATTTTATATTGATAACCGATTGCCCGATCATTGCGCAACCCGCCATGCCACCCATCAAACCGGCACCAATATTGGCAACTCCCTGACCTTTACACTCGCGGTTTTTGTCGCTGTTGGTGTCGGTGAGGTCATCCACGATGCTGGCGGTCATCATCGATTCCAGCAAGCCCACTATTGCTAGCGCCAGTGCGTAGGGGAATACAATGGTGAGGGTTTCCAGGGTTAGGGGTACGTCGGGCCAGAGGAAAATGGGTAGTGTGTCCGGTAGTTCACCCATGTCACTGACGGTGCGTATATCAAGCCCCAGATAGATCGCTACGGCGGTCATCGACAGTATACAAATCAGCGGAGAGGGCAGGGCTTTACCCAGTACCGGGATCAGTGGGAATAGATAGATAATGCCGAGGCCTGCAGCGGTCATCGCGTATACATGCCAGGTGACATCAATCAATTCAGGTAGTTGTGCCATGAATATCAGAATAGCCAGTGCATTTACGAAACCTGTGACAACCGAGCGTGATACGAACCGCATCAAGCTTCCCAGTTTTAGAAATCCCGCACAAATCTGAAATATTCCGGTCAACAGGGTAGCTGCCAGCAGGTATTCCAGGCCATGCTCTTTGACCAATGTCACCATCAGCAGCGCCATTGCGCCGGTTGCCGCAGAGATCATTCCGGGACGACCACCGGTAAATGCGATGACGACCGCAATACAGAATGATGCGTACAACCCAACCTTTGGGTCAACGCCGGCGATAATGGAAAAGGCGATCGCTTCTGGAATCAGCGCTAGCGCCACAACCAGACCCGCGAGAATATCGCCACGGATATTTCCGAGCCAGTCATTTTTTGTGGAGGATAACAATGTACTATTTTTCATGATTGGTCAGTTAGTTGGGTAATTCAATATTGGGTTGGAAATCAGTACTGGGTACCTTTTGTCAGTGCATCGAAAAGGTACGGTAAAAATCTGAGAAAGGCTCAGGGGTGCTGGAAAACGGCAGTGCCGCGTTAATCGGTACCGGTCATATAGCTGTTGGGATTTATGGTGAGCTTTCTACAGGGCGCGAATTTTACCGGAGCGGGTAGTAAAGCTCAAACACCCCGACAGGCAGCCCGTTGGCAAGAAGAAAACAGGACCGCAGTATCGGCTTACTGGAGTTTTTCTTTATCCTTTAACGGTTGAGTCGGGGGAGCAGCGCTGATGACTGGATTTTTTTTCAAGGATGACAGTATGTGAATACCCTTCAATAGATTCAGCGCTTCATACAACTGGAAGTCCCGTTCCACCAGTGCTTTGGGTTTTTTATCCGTACCTGATTTGTTTTTTGTACCTGCTGAATCGTCCTGGCGTTTGCCTTTTTTACCCTGCTTGCCATTCTTTAGATGGCGATTGAGATCCTCTTCGCGGTAGGAGATAAACTCCTTATCAATGTTTTTTACGTTGGCACGCTCAACCTGAATGTCCGGCTCAATACCTTCTGCCTGGATCGATCGTCCGGCTGGCGTGTAATAAAGCGCAGTGGTCAGCTTGATCGCTTTTTCAGGCCCGAGAGGAAGAATAGTTTGTACTGATCCTTTACCAAAACTCTGGGTGCCCATAATGACAGCACGCTTATGATCCTGTAATGAACCGGCTACAATTTCAGAAGCGGACGCCGAACCGCCGTTTATCAGTATGACCAGGGGGATATCACCCGCCGGGGTATTTTTGGTGGCGAGATACTCTCGTTTAGCATCAGGCACTCTTCCGCTGGTATAAACAATCATCCCCTCGGAGATAAACGCATCCACAACACCAACCGCAGCATCCAACAATCCGCCAGGGTTATTTCTAAGATCCAGTACGATACCTTTAAGCGGTTGTTGGGGTGGATTGAGCTTTTCGATGGCCGCCAGCAAGTCCTTTTCGGTGTGCACCTGGAACTGGGCAAGTCGAATGTAGGCGTAGCCTGGCTCCAGCAGTTCACTTCTGACGCTTTGTATCTGGATAATACCTCGGGTTACGGTGATATCGAGGGTTTCAGTTTCATTGCGAAGGATCGTTAAGGTAGTGTCGGTGCCGACCTCTCCCCGCATGAGCTCAACACTTTCGCCAAGCTTCATACCCCTGACCGGTTTGCCATCAATCTTGATGATGAGGTCACCAGCTTCGATGCCGGCTTTTTTGGCAGGTGTGTTATCAATGGGAGTGATAACTCTTATGTAGTTGTCATCCAGATCGATCTCAATACCCAGGCCACCAAACTCACCTTCAGTTCCCTCTCTTAGTTCCGCGAAATCCTTCTGGTCGAGGTAGGAGGAGTGGGGGTCCAGTTCGTACAGCATCCCACGAATAGCGTTTTCCAGTAGTTCCTGGTCAGTAATCGGTGTTACGTAGACTTGTCTGATGTGCTCAAACACCTCAACAAAGGTGCGCAGATCTTCCAGCGGCAGGGCGGTTAACTTGGCCGCTTCTTCCTGTGAAGGGCGGGTGTCCTCTTGCTCTTCGGCCTGGGCAATGGGCAGGGCGGTCATCAGCAAGAGCAGAATTCCACCGATCAATAATTGTAGAGGGGCTTCTTTTATTCGCATAATTGGAACGTGGCTCTTATTGGATTCTTTAGTTTTGCCTGGGCAGCTGAAAGCCGAGAACGATCCTTGCTGTTTATCTTCGACGACCAGAGGAACACCATAATTCAGGGTTGAGTGGATTGCCATCTTTTCTGATTTCAAAATAGAGTGCAGATTTGTCCTGTCCACCGCTTTGTCCAACGGTAGCGATAGGCTCTCCTGCCGTCACCCAGTCACCCTCCTCTTTTAACAGGGTCTGGTTGTGAGCGTAGATGCTCAGGTAGTGTTGGTTGTGTTCCACCACCGTTAACAGGCCATGCCCACGCAGCCAGCCGGAAAACACCACACGTCCATGATAAATAGAGTGGATATCTTTTCCCTCTTTGGCGGCAATGGTTACTCCATTCCAGCGTCGATTCCCTGGTTTTTTGATACTACCAAAGCGCCGGGCAATCTTGCCTTTGGTCGGCCAGGGTAAAATACCTTTGGCGTCACGGAATGGCTGGGAAAGCCCGGCATCAGCCAGATCACTGGTGATTCTTTCCAGTGAATGTAACAGGGCTGATAGACGTTTTTGATCTGCGTCCAGGCTATCCAGTTGTC
Organism: Pseudomonadales bacterium; assembly: GCA_019090315.1. Taxonomy (GTDB): domain Bacteria; phylum Pseudomonadota; class Gammaproteobacteria; order Pseudomonadales; family JAHRWD01; genus JAHRWD01. Next base: position 4,076 of record JAHRWD010000105.1, on the reverse strand, counting down.
GATTTCCAGACTTGATATCACTGTTTATTTTGCTGAGTAATGTTTTACGTTGCGCAAATTTTTCGGATAGCTGGCGATGCTGGTTTTTTAGGTTTTGTTCTTTCGAAGCTAACAGCTTGCGCTCAGTTTCAATTTTAGTTTCAATTTTGTTCAGTGCTTCAATATCAGATTGATAGCTCCTGATTCGTTCGATGCGTGCACGATTGAAATAGTCGTAATAACGGGTTAATCGCGTGACCTTGGTGGGATCTTCTTCGCTGAGCAGAAGCTTAATATAGGGCTCTCGTCCCATTCTATAATGTGCGGCAAGCTGTTCTTCTATCCGTTTTCGCTGGTTTTTCTGGTTGGTGATCAGCTGTTTTTTCTGTTTGTTGAGCGTATTGAGATGGGTTTTGCTGGCACTTATTTGTTGGCGATTTTTCTGGATATCAGTTTCCAGTCCGGCCATTGACACTTCAACTTTTTGAAGCGATTTGGTCAATCCTGCACGTTTTCCCTCAAACCGGTTTAGTTTTTTCTTGAGTTGGCTTATCTCCCTCTTCACCGCATCCAGTTTACGCTGTTCGGTCGCTTCGCTATTGGCCGCAATGGCAAGGTTTGAGCAGAGATCGAAACAGCACGCACTACAAAAAAATAGCAGCAGAAACCACCAGTGATTTTTACTGGTTTTAGTGTGTTCTGGTGCGCCGGAGATAGTGATGGTCGTGTTAGCTTTTAAGAGTTATGTTTAAGCAGAGAATGCCCGGTCATCTCGGCGGGTTTGGGCATCTCCAGCATGTCGAGCATAGTGGGTGCAATATCGGAAAGCTGGCCCGATTGTTCATTAAACTGCCGTGCTGATTCGCCAATGTAGACCAGTGGTACCGGGCCGGTGGTGTGTGCGGTATGGGGCTGGCCAGTAACGGGATCAAACATTTGCTCGACATTACCGTGATCAGCCGTAATCAGCGCTTCACCACCCGCTTCAAGGGTGGCCTTCTGGATACGCGCCAGACAGTGGTCGACGGTTTCAACTGCAAGTTTTGCGGCCTCCATACTGCCGGTATGCCCTACCATATCGCCGTTGGGGTAGTTGCAAATGATTACATCAAATTTACCGCTTTTGATCGCATTTACCAGTTGATCGGTTAACTCCGGAGCACTCATCTGGGGTTGCAAATCATAGGTGGCTACATCGGGGGAGGGGATCAAAATCCGCTCTTCACCCGGAAACGGCTCTTCCTGTCCGCCGTTAAAAAAGAAGGTGACGTGGGCGTATTTCTCCGTCTCGGAAATTCTGAGTTGGGTCTTTCCCGATTCAGACAGGTATTCACCGAGGATCTGCTGGAGTGCAACCGGTGGGAATGCGCTAGGCAGATCTATATCGGCGGCGTATCGGGTTAGCATCACAAAACCACCAATTTTGGGGGTGCTGGAGCGTTTGAATCCCTGGAAATTTTGTTCATTGATAGCGCGTGTGATTTCACGAGCCCGATCAGCCCGGAAATTCATAAATATAATCTGGTCATGGTCGACTATTTTCGAGCTCTTGCCATCGATGGTGATCGCGCTGGGTTGCACAAATTCATCATTTTCATCACGGCTGTAGGCAGCGTCCAATGCCTCTAACGCGCTGCTATATTGGTATTCGGTTTTGCCATCTACCATAAGATCGTACGCACGTTCGACACGATCCCAGCGATTGTCCCGGTCCATTGCGTAGTAGCGGCCGCAGAGGGATGCGATCTGATACCCAGGATATTCCTTCAAAATTGCTTCAAGTTTTTCGATAGAGGGTTGAGCACTTCGTGGTGGAGTATCGCGACCATCCAAAAAGGCATGGATATTCAGGCTCTGTACACCGTATTGGTGCGCCATTTTGATCATCGCAAAGATGTGTTCCTCATGGCTATGTACTCCGCCGGGTGATAGCAGTCCCAGTATCTGTACCGTGTTGTTAGAGCTGGCAGCGGCCTTTAACGCTTTTACCAGTTCCGGGTTTTCAAAAAAATCACCCTCTTCGATCGCTTTGCCGATACGCGTGTAATCCTGATAAACAGTGCGTCCGGCTCCCAGGTTCATATGACCCACTTCGGAGTTTCCCATCTGCCCCTCCGGCAACCCCACCGCCATGCCTGAGGTGGATATCAGTGTATGGGGTGATGTAGCGATAAGCTGATCCCAAACCGGAGTATTGGCGAGTTCAATTGCATTGGAGGTTGAGGTTTCACTGTGCCCCCAGCCATCAAGAATAATCAGACTAAGCGGTTTGCGAAGGTGGGGCATAAAAGGTCAACCTGAAGTGATGTGGGTGAAAAAGGGCAGGGTAAGACGGTGTTTTGATCGATACCGGTTCAATCGGAAAAACGCGCTAAAACCTGAAGTTTGAAAGCTACACCACAATCGATCATATGAAAGAGCGATTTTAGCCTGATCAGACCGGTTTCGCTATGTAACTTGCCAGCTAAACACCAGTTAATCGCACCCTCGAATCAGAATTGGCAGATACGCTATGTCGCGCAACGGGATGGTGTGTATAATTCGCCCTCGCGCTGTTTTAGCGTCCATTATTGAACCCTTCGTAAGTTAGCTGGAAACCCGAACCATGTTTAATCAGGTAGTTGAATTTGTTGGCAATCACTGGTCGTTGGTGGGAGCATTTTTTGTTGTACTAGGATTATTTGTTTTTACAGAGCAAAGAAAGAAAGGCCAGAGCATCAATACAGCGGAGTTATCCCGTCTGGTTAACAAGGAAGACGCGATGGTTGTTGATTTGCGCGATTCCGGGGATTTTAAAAAGGGTCATATCGTTGATTCAAAAAACATACCCAACACCAAACTTGCTGACAGGCTTGGTGAGCTGGAGTCCCATAAAGACAAGCCGATAATCCTTGTTTGTCCAATGGGGCAGCTATCAGGTACAGCCGGCGGTATGCTGCAAAAAGCCGGGTTTACGCAGGTGCTGCGCCTGAATGGCGGAATTGGTAGCTGGCGGGCTGAAAATCTCCCGCTGGTGAAATAACCTCTATAGACCCACAGAACAGCTTATAAAAATCGAATGCCATCTATTGTTATCTATACCACACGTTTCTGCCCGTACTGCGTGGCAGCGAAACGCCTGCTACAGAAAAAAGGCGCAGAGTTTGAAGAGATTGCGGTAGATTCACGACCTGATCTACGGGCAAAAATGACCAAAAAAAGTGGTGCTACCAGCGTGCCGCAGATCTGGATTGATGAGTATCATGTCGGTGGCTGCGATGAGCTCTATGGACTCGACTCCCAGGGAAAGCTGGATCAATTGCTCGAGGGCAACTAAGCTCTTTCATATTAGATTAGAACTGTTAAACGTATAAAAATACCTAAGGAAAATTTATGGCTACGCAGGCTGACGAAGTACAAAACCGATTTGGTATCCAAAAACTGTACATAAAAGATGTCTCGTTCGAATCCCCTGGTTCGCCAGAGGTTTTCCGGCAGCAATGGAAACCCGACGTTAATCTGGAGATGAACGCGGCAAATGCTAAAATCGATGAGCATATTTTTGAAGTGGTTTTAACGCTTACCATTACTGCCAAACAGGAGGAGGAAACTGCTTTTCTGGTAGAGGTCCAACAGGCCGGTATTTTTGAGATCCAAAGCAACTCAGAAGAGGAGATGAAACGGGCTGTAGGTAGTTTTTGCCCGAATATCCTGTTCCCCTATGCACGTGAAGCGGTAGATAACCTGGTTATTCGTGGTGGCTTCCCGCCACTAATGCTGGCGCCGGTCAATTTTGATGCGCTATTCCTGCAAGCGCAGCAAAATGCAGAACAAGACAAAACAGGTGGCGCTGCGGCACCTGTTTCAAAGACTGAGCACTAACAACTAAGCATAAGGTTTAACTGCTTTTCAGTAGCGATACCAGTAGGCAGCTTAGGCTGGAATTTTGCAGTTTAGATGACGGGTTTCATCGCTTTATTCAGTGTTCATAAATCCTTCATATGGGTCGTTGACTTATCAACCCAAGTCTGTAAAATGCGTCGCTCTTGGCACGGGGTGAATAGCTCAGCTGGGAGAGCATCGCCCTTACAAGGCGAGGGTCGGGGGTTCGATCCCCT
>JAHRWD010000104.1 GCA_019090315.1 Pseudomonadales bacterium | reverse complement strand
GGTTCCTACTATAAAAGGGAGCATTACCCATGCAGAAGATTGAATCTCCTGAACTCAAGGAGTTCCGCGCTGAAGTCAACAAATGGTTGACTGAAAACAAACCAGCAAAACCCGATTTTCCACTGCCTCAGTCTTTTACTGAAGTAGGTAACAATGACCAGTTTGAATACCTCAAAGCCTGGCAAAACAAGGTATATGAAGCCGGCTATCTCGGTATGGCATGGCCGGTTGAATACGGTGGCCGTGGCAGACCCCAAGAATATCAGGATATCGTCAACCAGGAGATGCTTAACGTACGCACACCATTAATGGTCAATGCGGTAGGGCTTTCGTGGGCCGGCCCGACCATCATGATGCACGGTACGGAAGAGCAAAAGCAGAAATATATCAAACCGATTCTGACTGCTGACGAGATCTGGTGTCAGGGTTTCTCTGAGCCAGGGCATGGTTCTGACCTCGGCAACGTACAAACCAAAGCGGTACGTGACCCTAAAACCGGTGAGTACATACTCAACGGAAGCAAGATCTGGACTACATTGGCAGAGCAGGCAGCACACATGATCCTGCTGGCCAGGACCAATCCGGACGCATCGAGCAAATATGCCGGCCTTAGCTTCTTTCTGTCACCGATGAACTCGAAAGGTGTCGAAGCCAAGCCAATCTACAAAATCAGCAAAGAGTACGGCTTCTGCCAAACTTTCTTCGATGATGCACGAATCCCTGCGGAAAGCCTGATGGGAGAAGAAGGACAGGGCTGGATGATCGCCATGTCAGTACTGACCTTCGAACGCGGCGTGACCGGTGGTCAGGCTGGTGGCAACCTGTTTGAAATCAGCACCGTGCGTGATGTACATGACACCGCTGTCGATTGCATACGTGATGGCAAACCTGCATTGGAAGACGATGTTCTGCGTGATGAACTGATTGACCTTTACATCAGCGAACGTGCAACACGACTAAGCAAACACCGTGGTGAACATTCTGCGCTACTGGTACCAGAAAGAATGCACGGACTTGGTCTGGCTAACAAACTGGTCGGCTCAGAAGGTCGCCAAACCCTCAACGCATTTGCGGTTAAAGTCCAGGGTAACCAGGCACAACTGTACATGGATGACGAAAACGCAATTAACGGCGGACTGTGGCAACACGGTCAATTGGCCTCCTTCGCAGGAAGCATCGGCGGCGGCACCAGTGAAGTGCAGCGCAATATTATTGCCGAGCGGGTACTGAACCTGCCTAAATCTCGTTAATTTAGTCCCGTTAATTTCGGTTTACTGAATAAAACAATATAAGACTTTTACACAAGAGATGATTTTGCTATCAGGCAAGGCAAAAACGCGCACAGAGAGGGAGTTTACAAGTGTAAATGACCGATTGAGCACGTTTTTAACGCCGCATGAGAGTAAAATGGCGCTTGTGCAAAGGTCGCAACAAATGGAATCTATAAAATGAACATATCAGAAGCACCCCTGCATATTGATTGCAGCGAGGAACTTGGCTTGCTGACAGATGCAGCCACCAACTATCTTCGCGACAAATCCACCTTCGAAGAGATGAGAAAACTGGCCGAGACTGATTCCGGCTACGATACTGCAACCTGGCAAGAACTGGCCGACATGGGTTGGCTTGGACTCGCAGTACCGGAAGAGTTTGGCGGAAGCGGACTTGGCATTCCGGAGCTGACAAAAATCTGTGAACTGATGGGACGTTTCCTGTTCAGCTCACCGTTCCTGGCCAACACACTTGCGACCCAGGTTATCCTTCAGTCTAAAAGTGAAAACCATATCCAGGACTGGGTATCTGACCTATGCAGCGGCAGCAAAATCGCTACATTAGCGATCACCGAACCCAACAATGACAGCTGGGAACCGACGGCCATTACCTGTACTGCAACCGAAAACGGTAACGGTTACGCATTAGCCGGTATCAAAAACTTTGTACTGGATGGGCAAAATTCCGATGGAATCATCGGTAGTTTCCTGATCGACGGCAAACCAGCCCTGATCATGCTTGATGCAGCCACTACAGCATCCCTTAGCCAGCTGCCCGAGAAGCTCGTAAACCACGCGCGCCGAAGCACTCGCATCAATTTCGATGGTGTCCAGGTACCTGCTTCCGCAGTACTAGCTAGTGGCGATGAAGCGGTTAAGATCCTGCAGCACGTTTTCTCACTGACCTATATTCTGCTCTCCGCAGATATGGCTGGCACAGCAAACGGCGGCATGGAACTCACCCTTGAGTACGCCCGTGTACGTGAGCAATTTGGCAAGCACATTGGTTCATACCAGGCGGTATCACACCCACTGGTTAACGCCATGCTGCTGATCGAAGACTCACTTTCTTTGGTCTACTACGCCGCAACCGTCTTTGACGGCACCTGGGGTGGCGAATCTGAACTTGCCAGCCGTATGGCCAAATCACGCTCAGCAGAAGCTAGTGATTTGATTGGTCGTCGTGCAATCCAAAGCCACGGTGGAATGGGCTTCACCTGGGAATGTCACGCTCACCTGTACCTCAAGCGCGCACAATGGGGGCAATACGCATACGGTGATCCAACTCACCAGCGTCGTCACCTGGCTGCTCTGATTATTGACTAATCAGTCATAAGCTAGCTTGATAGATCAAGCCGGAGGCCAGTGAACCTGACCTTCGGCTTTTTTATGTCTATCGGTCGGGGAAATTTCTAATCTGAGGGTTATGGCTTACTGACCTTTACTGGTAAGAATGGATACCGCTACTAACCGAGTTCGTCATCAAGTTCATTCATAAGGCTCTCATAGCTATACTCTGCGGTACCACTATCTTCGCCTTCTTCTAGCAGGTGTCGGAGAGTCGCGACTCTCCGCTCGTTATCCTCAAACATTCCAGGGGCAGCACCCACCACCTCGCTTGCAGAAGAAAAGCGGCCCGTAAAATTTTGGCTCGCTATAAATCCATCGGAATGTTCACCCAGGGTCATGCATCTATTTTTGGAGATGTCAGCACCTTAAAAGTTTAATGATTGGTATTTAATGGTGTGAGCCCACCTCAACTATGTCAAACATAGCCCGTGAACGCCCATTGTTTACACAAGCACCCGATTATTCTGATGTAGTAGTACCGGACTCGGACTGTGCAGCAAACCGAAACGCTGCGCAAATACATTTTAACTGGGAATACTCATAAGTCCCATCCAGCGCTTCATAAAAGGGTTTCAATCGACCACGATCATCCTCCGACAATGCCCACCAAATATCTGAAAGCCCTTTCAGTTCATGTTCGTCGACCGGATACACATCCGACAACTCAAGAGTACCCTGCTCTATTCCCGCAGCCAAATGGTTGATCACAGTAGATTCAACCAAGCCCCTGGTGCTGACAATCTCATCAAGGCTGCTACCCTGTTTACACAAGCGAACGCTCTCCTGGGCGGTATCATTAATTTCAGCCGGCGACTCGGCAGAATGCGAAAACTGATTCAGTTCCGAGAGAAACTGCTCACCATATTTTTCAAGCTTGGTAGCCCCTATGCCTGAGATAGCAGCCATCTGTTCGGAATTTTCAGGCTTTAACTCCACCATCTCCATCAACGTCGCATCATGAAAAATCACATAGGGCGGTACGCCCTGCTCATCCGATAACTTCTTACGTAGAGCTCGCAGCGCCTCCCATAGATCCTCACTACCACTGTTTGAAAACTGTTTACGCAGTGGCTTACTCGATCCACCCTTACTCGACGATTTTTTAGCCTCTTTGCGAAACTCAATACGTTTCTCACCCCTTAAAATCGGCCGGCATTTTTCCACCAGCTTAATCGCACCATATTGCTCGTGATCAACATGCAAATATGCCCGAGCCACCAACTGCCGGAAAACCGAGCGCCACTGCTTTTGATCCAGCTCCGTGCCAATGCCCCAGGTACTGAGCTTGTCATGACCAAAACCCTCAATACGCTGGTTGCTGCGGCCGAGCAACACATCCGTCAAATAGGCCACCCCAAACCGCTGGCCAGTCCGATGCACCGTAGACAACGCTTTTTGCGCCACCTCAGTACCATCCCAGGTCTCCGGCGGATCAATACAAACATCGCAATTACCGCAGGGTTGCTCCAATGTTTCGCCAAAATAGTGCAGCAACAATTGCCGCCGGCAACGGGTCGATTCAGCAAATCCCAGCATCGCCTCAAGCTTATGAAACTCAACACGTTTGTGTTCCTCAGTACCACTACTTCCATCCAGCATCTGCCGCAGTTTCACCACATCTTGCAAGCCGTATAACATCCAGGCATCCGCCGGTTCACCGTCCCTCCCTGCTCGACCGGTCTCCTGATAATAAGCCTCAAGATTTTTGGGCAGATCAAGATGAGCCACAAATCGCACATCAGGTTTATCGATACCCATTCCAAAGGCAATCGTTGCTACCACAATGACCGCTTCATCCTGCAAAAATCGTCGTTGATTCTGCTGCCGAACCTCCGCAGACAAACCTGCATGATAGGGCAACGCATTAAACCCCTGATCAGCCAACCAGGCCGCAGTATCGTCAACCTTCTTTCGGGATAGACAGTACACAATACCCGCATCTTCGGAGTGAAAAAGCCGCATAAAACGCAACAACTGCTGCCGAGGATTCTGCTTCTCCGCCACCTGATAGCGAATATTCGGTCTATCAAAACTACTGATATAAACCGATGCATCCTGCATACCCAGCCGCTCAATCATCTCCTGCCGAGTACGTTCATCCGCAGTTGCTGTCAGAGCAATGCGTGGTACATTCGGGAATTGTTCGGCTAATACCGAGAGCTTAAGATAGTCCGCTCGGAAATCATGCCCCCACTGGGAGACACAATGCGCCTCATCAATCGCAAACAAAGCGATATCCAGCTCAGCCAAAAGCGCCAGCATACCGGGTAAAACCAGGCGTTCCGGTGCCACATACAGCAGATCAAGTTCACCCTGCCGCAGCTGCTGCTCAATTTCGTACTGCGTAGCACGATCAAGGCTGGAGTTAAGAAATGCAGCCCAAACACCCAGCTGAACCAGGCTATCAACCTGATCCTGCATGAGTGCTATGAGAGGAGAAATTACGACTCCCACACCGTCACGCACAAGCGCAGGAATTTGGTAACAAAGACTTTTGCCACCGCCCGTCGGCATCAGAACCAGCGCATCTGTTGCACCAATAAGGCCATTAATAATGGCCTCCTGATCCCCTCTATAGTGATCGAATCCAAAAACCGACTGAAGAATTTCCGTAGAATTATCCAAAGTGTGCCAACGCAATAAAAATACGCCCATTGTACCTGAGCTGATGGCGAGTGTGAGGCAGCCATTACATGATGATCTATACGAAGACACGTATTTTGAGGAAAGGTATGAAGTGAAGAACCCGCAGATTTACGTTAAAGTGACGCAATACCAAATAATCGATATAGATGAGCAAATAAACATCAACTTGTTCTTCAAAGTGTAACGCAGCAACCAATAACAGCCGCTTAAAATTGGTCAATATTTATGGATGGAGGTTTGATTCTTGAATAGTTCGGATGTTGATGTGCGTTGGAGACAACGTTTTTCCAATTTTAAAAGAGCACTAACTCAGCTTGAAGGGGCTGTGATGCTTAGTAAGGAGAGAAAATTATCTTCGTTAGAAAAACAAGGTGTTATTCAAGCCTTTGAGTTTACGCATGAATTGGCCTGGAATGTCCTTAAGGATTTTTTAGAGGATCAGGGAGAGCAAAATATTAGAGGCTCTAAAGATGCAACACGAGCTGCTTTCAAAGTGTCTCTAATTGCAGATGGTGAGCAATGGATGGCTATGATTCAGAGCAGGAACATTTCGTCACATGCCTACGACGAGCAAATAGCCAAATCACTGGTAACGGTTATTTTTGATAGCTATTTCCCTCTTTTTATGGAGTTTAAATCTGAGATGGAGCATCTTTAGTTGGAAACAAGCACGCATAAAAAACAGATTTTGGGCCTGACATCGCTTACGTTAAGCAAGCTTGATAGTGTGTTCCACAAGCATTCGTCTATTGAAGCGGTGCTTATCTATGGTTCTCGTGCAAAAGGCAACTACAAGCGGGGATCTGATATTGATTTAACCATCAAAGGGGCTTTGCTTTCTTTTTCTGAATTAATGCAGATTGAGGATGAAATTGATGATTTGTATTTACCCTACCAGGTAGATTTATCTCAATATGAGGCTATAGAAAACAGCGACCTACTCGATCATATTAATAGAGTTGGCGTTACTATTTATAGTAACGGACAGGTTGTTGACAATTAACAAGCATTTACGAACCCCTATCGGAGCCTTCAAAACGACCTTCCATCTCAACTGCGGGTTAAAGCATGCTGTCAATAACCAATATCATTGCCCCCCGATCAGGATTTTCAGCCGCTTATGGGTCTAATGCTAGAAAGGAGCTTAAGCTATGCAATGATTTGTATTCAATTGAGGGGCTTAAAAAGGGAGAAAAGATCAGACTTATATTTTTCCTCCTGGGTTTAACCTCCTGAAATATCAGCCTATTCAGACATAATTTCAACAATACGCTGATCCAGACACGACCGTAAAAAAACATTCATAGGCAACTGGTTATTGGATTCGTAAAAATCCAGCATTAACTGATTAAATTCGAGCTGCCGCTTCACAGGAACATTAATTGCCGGGTAACCTTGAGCCAAAAGAACACCGTTCATCATAAAACGCCCCATCCTCTTGTTCACATCATAAAAAAACTGGTTTCTAGCCATGCTCAAAAATACATAGATAGCCTTATCATAAGCATCATCAAATCTTTCATGCTCACAAACCAGAGCCTCAAACAAGGAAGACAAAGTACGAGCTTTCGGTAGCATATAACTTGAGCCGGAAATTGTAACACCGCCAGAGCGAAAGGCGCCCCACTCTAAAACCCCCTCCTTCCCCGCGATACCGTGAAGAGCAACGACATATTCTTCTGAAACAGAAAATAAGCCCCGATGGATATCATCAAATAGTTTTCGCCAAGCCTCCGCCTGATTGCGTGCCACCTGTTGATCGCTGAGCTTATGGCCGCCTACTGTTACACCATCAAGTAATGTCTGTATTTCAGGAAGAGTGAAATTAATCCCCTCAAGCTGCACCGCATCATAAGCAAGCAGAGAAAGATCCCGCTTTGCCAACATAAGCGCCTTATCTACATTAGGGATCATTTGCTCAAATGACGCCATATAACTCTCCATACCTTCGATATTAAAATGACGTAAAATTTACGTTCAGCATACTCAGACCTCAGCATAGCTACTACGCTTGGCTTTACGGTAATCAAAACTTTCACCCACTTTGACAGTTTTCCCTTCACAATATGCGTGTCATACATAACGAGAGACGCAGCGCCAATGGTTAGGGTGACAATAGGAAAAGCCCTAAAAAAACGACCAGAATCACATTTATTTATAAGAATAAATGTGATTCTGAAACAAAATAGCCACGATCCCTTACTATCTATAGGTCAGCCTACCAGCTTATTGAGTAACGTCTGACCTAATAGTGATCAAATATCTTGATAAACCTTATATCTCACACTCCGCCCTCCAGCCTCAAGCGTCTGCAAACACCCTTTCTCCACCAGGTCTGCAAGGTCACGGGTGGCGGTTGCTTTACTGACACCACCAATCGCCTGGTAGTGGCGGGCGGCAAGCCCATCAACAAACTCAACGCCATAGCCGTCTAACAGCCGGTTAAGTACTTTTAATTGTCGCGCAGATAACAGGGTTTGCGCGTGTCGCTGCCAAAAGCGAGCCTTGAGTAACACCCGCTCAACCCGCAACAAACCATCCTCTATTGCTTGCCCCAGCGTATCCAGAAACCACAGCAGCCACTCGGTAATATCTAAAGGTTGAACCTGCTGTGTTTTATTGCGGCAGTTTTGTGTTTCTTCCAATATTTGATAGTAGCGGTTTTTGTTTTTTTCAATGGCAGCACTCAAGGAGTAAAAACGAATACTGGTGTTTTCACACTGCGCCAATGCCCTGTCTGTTAACGCCCGCGCCACTCGGCCATTACCATCATCAAAGGGGTGAATCGTTATGAAATGCAAATGGGCGATAGCGGCTCGAATCACGCCATGCTGCTCAGGAGGGCTGATGTTATAGGCCGTATAAAAATTTTTCAGCTCTTTGTTTAACTGCTTTGCGGGCGGCGCTTCAAAATGCACTTCGGTTTTCCCCCTCCGCTCAGATACCACCTGCATAGGGCCATCGGCATCATCACGAAACGATCCAATCGCAATTGTCCTTAACAATGGCGGCTCAGGAAAAAGCGCTGCCTGCCACTGGCAAAGCAGTTTGCTGGTTAAAGGTTTTTCAAGATCACTCACGGCTGATACCAACATCTCAACCACAGATTCCTCATACCGAGCCGCATTGGGCAAACCTGCTTGCTCAAGCCCCAGCTGCCTGGCCACTGACGAGCGCACGGAGCCGACATTAAGGCTTTCCCCTTCGATTTCAGAAGACTTGATAACACTTTGAACCAATGCATCCAGTTCTGCCTGTTTGTCCAGACCCTCTGGTAGCTCACTAGCTTTCCCAACCAATTGCTGCTGTAGCGCCAATACCTGTACCAGACGGCTATCTATTAGCTTTGTATCGCTTTGAAACAGTGGCCAGGTTTGGTGTTGCCAGATGTACATCGGTTCCTCTGCTCAAGTAACGATAAGGTGATGAGCCAAATGCTCCCAGATATTCAGATCAGTATATGAGCCGAATAATGCCGGTTATTCGGCTCATATACAAGGGGTGTACGAAAGAATGGTACCCAATAAGTTTGTTCATTCATCAAATGACCGCAAGGATATTCGTAACCGTAATTACTACGCCACAGAGCGGCTCTTTAATGGTCGGCAATAAATCTTACAGAAGCCGACTTGCGCTTAATCCACTCTATTGGCGCCACGCCCTCTTTTTGTTTTCCTTTGCGCGAATTCTGTTTTTGTTGGTACTCATTGAGCGAAGCCATCACCCCACCGCATCAAAAAGTGCTTCTGAAAATCGTGTGACCGACTCGATCCAATTTTTGCTTTCGATCCCCAGTCATTTCAATAAGGGCGGAAGTTGGTCGTCAATCGTACCGCGCTTATCACTTCTTATTACCCTGCCCGCGCAATCCACCAGCTCAAAATAATCTTGCTGACTATAAGTAACCCCATAAGACAAAAGCATGTGACTACTCCCACACAAAGTTTTAAGCTCCGCCTGCTGTTTGACGAGTTCATTTGACATTGTGCTGAGTTAAGGCCATTCGTGTCTGGCACCTTTTGTTCAGTCAGGTGGTGCGCTTTGGAGTTGAATTCACCTGTAAATAACATTCCAAGCGCTTCAATAATCACATATAGTGATGCCTTAATTGACGATCCAGGGCAGTCTCTATGCGCACCACGATAAATATTGATGATGTTTTATATGCTCAGGCTGTTGATCTAACGGGTATTCATGAAAAAACAGCGCTATTACGTGAAAGTCTGAAGGCGTTGATTGAACGTGAAAGTGCTCAACGGTTAGCCCGTCTTGGCGGCACACAGCCTGATCTAGAGGAAATTCCACGACGACAATCTAAGCCCGCAGACTGACTTTTATGGTTCTTGTTGATACTTCTGTCTGGATTGATCATCTGCGCTCAACGGATGAGCAGCTTGTGAACCTGCTGGAGCAAGGGCTGGTTTCTATTCACCCAATGATTATTGGCGAACTTTCTTGTGGTTATTTACAAAATCGCGAACAATTGCTGAGTCTCTGGAAAAATTTATCAGGTGTCAATGAAACCACTCATAATGAGGCGATGTATTGTCTCGAGAGAAACGACCTGATGGGTAAAGGCATAGGCTTTATTGATCTGCATTTACTCGCTTCAACTTTATTGACACCCAATACATCTCTCTGGACAGGCGATCGTCGATTGCAGCGCCTCGCTGAAAGTTTAGGTATTTGCTGGCAAAGTACTTGTTAGATAGTTTGGGAAATCAAAAAGTCATGCACATAAAGGGTCGTACTCCCCCCAAATTATTACGGCACTCCGCGCCGGGAACGAATATGCTCGAAGATCAATAATGCAGTCATTCTCTACGTGTTAATCGTGGCCTGAACCTTCTTGCCTGCAGACGGCTGTGAGCTACAACAAGGGCGCAAGCTCTTTGGGCCTAGCCATACAGCCTCGCGCAAGCAGACTTACCCTTAATCCACTCTATTGGTGCCGCACCCTCTTTTTGCTGTTCTCTGCGCTGATTCTGTTTTTGTTGGTACTCATTGAGCGAAGTCATCGTCCCCGCCACATCAAAAAAGTGTTTCTGGAATCGTGTGACCGACTCGATCCAGTTCTCGCTTTCGATACCCATACGCGTCAAAATCGATGGAAGCCGGTCATCGATCACGCCGCGCTTATCCTCTCTTATCGCCCTACCTGTCCAATCCACTAGTTCAAAATAATCTTGCTGATTATAAGGTATCCCATCAGACAAAGGTGTGTGGCTACTGCCACACAAGGGTTTAAGCTCCGCTTGCTGGTCATATTCACCATCAAGGTTTTGCTCTTCTGTTTTATCCAGAAAATAATTCTTATACCGTTTAATCAGCTGTTTTTGAGGCTTGCTTGGTTGGCTTTGTTGATCAGCGACATGATAAAGACGCTCTTGAATAGAGGTAAAATCGGAGGCTTCTGGTGTTTGGGCCATTTTGGCCCGAATAGGATTAAGGTCAACATACGCCATACATGACAGTAAGGCTTTTTCATCCAGCAAGGCCTGGCTTTTGAAACGACCTTCCCAAAACCGCCCTTTACAGCCATCTTCTTTGTTCGCCTTACGGGCAACGTATTCATTCAGGCTGCGCATAAACCAGGATATATCCCTCAAATTGTCACGCCACGTTTCAATTTTTTCTTGATACACCTTACGAACTGCGTCGCTTTCAGCGTTTTTAAGCAAATTTTGAGTTCTCTGAGTGCTAGCAGGAAACAGAGTACCCCATCGCTCAATAACCTCTTCCTCTGACCAGCTGCTGGCCTGCTCCTGATTAACAAAAAGCACCAGGTGGTAATGATTAGACATCACCGCATAAGCACACACATCAATGGAAAATACAGAAGCCAGGAATTTAATATGCTCCACCAGCCAGACTTTACGGTGGTCAAAGTATTGCCTGCTTTGAACGTCTTCCCCGCACAAGTATGCACGCCGAACACAGCGCGAGATGCAGTGATAATAAGGGGTATCTTCAATGGCTATTAGTTCTTTTCGGGCGCGAGTCATAAGAAAACCTGAGAACAGCGGTGTGTACGATGATCAATATAACAGGGGGATGGAAAGGCATATATAATTGCGGGTATCCTTATATTCAAATAATGAAGAAAGCGCAGATTTAAGCTAAAGTTATACCGTATCCAATTAACGTTACACATAGGCATCGGCTTGCTCTCCAATGCTCAACGCAACAACCTATTAGCAGTAACACGGCGCCATCATTGATCACTATTTGAGCGCAACAACACCTCACCTACCTTACCTTTTGATTGCGATGAAGCTTATGCTCTCGAGGTACAAGTAACAAAAAACAGCGCTATTAGGAGGCTTTGCTTGAATGCATGACCCCGTACCAGTCAACAAAAATGAAAGGTTTTTTTGATGAAAAAGTTATACATTAAGTTAAAGTCAGTTGGAGTGATGGGGTTAATTAAGTTTTTATATTATTACTTATACCCCCGTCAGCTTGTGTATTATTCGAAATTGAGAGATTCATTCAAAACAGGTATTGGCTTGGAAATAGGTGGACCAAGCAGTATATTTGGGCACAAGGGAATTATTCCTGTTTATTTGGATTCTTCAAAAATAGACAATATTAATTTCTCTAACAGCACTGTTTGGGAAGGACACATTAGTGATGATGAAGGGTTTGTTTTTAACAAAAGATCAGACGCTGGTTGCCAATATATTGGTGAAGCCAGTAATCTTGAAATGATCGAAGACAGCTCTTATGATTTCATTCTCTCATCCCATTGTATCGAGCACATAGCAAACCCGATAAAAGCACTGGAAGAGTGGATTCGCGTTCTCAAGCAAGATGGGCTACTCGTTCTTGTTGTTCCGCACAAAGAAGGCACATTTGACCACCAAAGACCAGTGACATCGTTCGAACACTTGATTCAAGATTTTGAAAATCAGATAGATGAAAGTGATTTGACACATGTAGAGGAAATTTTAAAGCTACATGATTTGGCAAAAGACCCTGGTGCTGGTGATTTTGTTGCCTTTGAAAAGCGATCAAAATGCAATAGAGAGAACAGATGTCTCCACCATCATGTCTTTGATACGAAACAGGCTGTTGAAATGGTGAACTATGTGGGGCTTGAAATACTGGCAGTTGAAATGTTTACCCCCTATCACATTGTAATTATTTCGAAGAAAACAGCTAGTGACCAGTTTGCGGATAACCGTAACTATAGAGACAGCACCGGGGCGCTGTACAAGAATAGCCCTTTTGCACTAGATCGAATAACCGCTTGACGCATGTAAAACAAGAGAGAAACTCGCCCAACGAAGTATTAAGCCCCACGGGGAAAGCTAGTTATATCCATGATTAACGTAACGAAAACATATCTTCCTGACAAGGAAAAATACAAAAAATACATTGACCAAATCTATGCGAATGGATGGGTCACAAACCGGGGGCCGCTCGTCAGAGAATTGGAGCAGCGGTTGGCTGAGTATTTAGGTGTAAAAAACCTTGTATTAGTGGCTAACGGCACCGTAGCGCTGGAAATTGCTTATCGAACATTAGATATCAAAGACTATGTCATTACTACGCCTTTCTCCTTTGTCGCAACAACCAGTTCGCTGGTCACGAATGGTCTAAAACCAGTATTTTCAGATATTAACCCTGACACCCTCAATATTAACCCACAGAACATAACAAACTCGATCACAAAAAACACGAGTGCAATAGTTCCTGTTCATGTATTTGGAAATGCCTGTGATGTTGAACAGATTGACAACATAGCCAAAGAGAACGACCTTAAAGTAATTTATGATGCCGCACATGCCTTTGGTGTTAACTACAAAGGACAGAGCATTCTTAATTACGGAAATATTTCTACACTTAGCTTTCATGCAACTAAGCTTTTTCATACTATAGAAGGTGGGGCACTTGTCATCAATGACGATGACCTGGTAGAAAAAGCAAGATACCTTATTAACTTTGGAATTGAGAATAGAGAATCCATACCAGAGCTTGGTACAAATGCCAAAATGAATGAATTTGAAGCCGCGATGGGCTTGTGTATGCTAGATGAAATAGAAAGTGTATTGGAGGAAAGAAAAGCAGTTTTCGAAAATTACAAACTGGCTCTTGAAGGGGTGGTTAAGCTCCAAAAGCCAAATACACATTCGTCAAATAACCACGGTTACTTTCCAATACTGCTTGAAAATGAAAACCAAATGGACCAAGTACAACAAGCCCTTAATCGTCATGAAATACACCCGAGGCGTTATTTTCATCCTTCACTAAATACCTTGAGCTATATTGAACCAAAACAAGACATGCCAATATCACAAGATATTTCCAAAAGGATATTAAGCTTGCCTATTTATCCTGAACTTACAAAAAAAGAACAGGTAAATATTATTAATGTAATTCAAGGAGCACTGTGATTACAAACTTATCTTTTTGCTTTAAAGGAAATCGATCCTATATTCATGGGACAGACATTATGAATGCTCTTTTGGATTATTTTGAGGGCAAAGACGTAACAAAGATTGATGTCAAATTTCATGGTGTCAGCAGCTGTAATTTGAAGCTTATTGCGGGTAATGAATTACCAAACGCCAAGGTGAATGTAAGCTTGTTTGTGGATAACGAAGAAAAGCTATTCCAAATGGTTGAAAATGGCAAAGAAATTGACTGTCATTATGAATATGATGAGGGCAGCCTGATTAGTCAATGCCAACTAGACCTTGACAACCAACAAATACATCAAAGCGGAGTAACGGGTTATTCTTTTTATGAAAACTTTGTTGCTATGAATAAACATTTATTGCAAAGCCTTTATCCCGAGAAGCAAGGGAAATGGTACTTTACCCGTATAGAGCAGGCGAAACAGATAAATGATGACGCGCTCATTACGGTTAAGTTAACTAAGAATTTTAATTTTCGACTAACAAAGAGTGATATTTTGCTAAAGGGTGAAAAACTTGGCAGCGTTTACTTCACAATGGTTAAAGAATAAAAATGATAGGAATTTCGCAGATAGGGACTTATATCCCAGAGACCAAGGTCTCTAATTTGGACCTTTTACAAAAGTTTGATGTGAGTAAAGATTTTATTCAAGAAAAGATAGGTGTTCTTCATCGTGCCAGGAAAGGACCAGAGCAAAAATCATCAGATTTGTGTATAAATGCTTTTGATGACTTAAAGAATAAAGTAAGCGTTAATATAGACGAAATTGAGTGTTGCGTGGTTGTGACGCAAAATCCAGATTTCAACATCCCTCATACTTCGGCCATTGTTCACGGTAAATTGGATTTGCCGGAAAACTGTGCGAGCTTTGATATTTCATTAGGTTGCTCCGGATATGTTTATGCGTTATCAATTGTCATGGCGTTTATGCAGGCAAACGGAATGACAAAGGGGTTGCTATTTACAGCGGATCCGTATTCAGACATTGTAGATGAAAATGACAAGAATACAGCATTGCTTTTTGGCGATGCGGGTACAGTGAGCTTGCTTGAATCATCCGCAACCTTAATTCCTCTATCTTTTGATTTTGGGTCAAAAGGAAAAGGTTACAAAGGCTTGATGAACGAAGAAAAGTTGTATATGAATGGACGGGCGGTGTTTGGGTTTAGCGCAACTGTCGTGCCAGCCTCGATTCGAAAGCTGCTTAGTAAACTTAACATAGCCAAAGAAAACATTGATCGCTGGTACTTGCACCAGGGCAGTAGATATATAATTGATACAATTGTGCAGCGCTTGGAGCTCGATGAAAATAAGGTTGTATTTGATATGTATGAATATGGAAATACCGTCTCGTCTTCCATCCCGATGTTATTAAGCAAAGACATTGATTCATTACGGCCGGGAGAAAAGATTGCTTTAAGTGGTTTTGGTGTGGGACTTTCTTGGTCTTCTGCTATTTTCGAAAAAACAAACTAATTACAAAAGGAAGGAAGTTATGGCTTCTGCTTCAGTAAAGACAATATTGGAATCATTAAGGAAGTCCAAAGTGATCAGCAATGTGGATAAATTAAGTTCGAGCATTCTTCTAAGTGACCAGGGTATCGACTCGTTAGATTTGTCAGGTATTTTGTTAAATATCGAAGAGACATTTGACATTGAAATACCAGACGAAGATGTTGATGGCATCCAAACTATTGACGACATTGTCATTTACCTAAACAAGAAGAAATAAATGGTATGGAAGATATAGAAATTGGAATTTCTTTAACTATAGAGAAATTTAGGATTTTGTTAAGCGAAACTGAAGTTGATTACGCCTTGAATCTAGTTAGCGATATGACAATAACATCAATTTCTGATGGTCGATCACCAATTTCCGGAAGTATTTGTTTTATTGAAGACAGCGCATTGTTAACGAAAATGAGTGATGTTGTTTATATCCTAAAAAAATCAGTTCCAGGTATTTCTTGTGTAGTGACGGATGAACCACGAAGTTTTTTCATCAAGCTATTAGAAAAATTACAAGATAAAAAACTTGTAAGCAGTCTTTTATCTGGGGGGAAAAAAACTGGTGTGAGCCAAAAGGCACAAGTTCACCCCTCAGCGGTGATTGGGGAAAGCGTTACAATTGGTGACGGCACAATTATTTCAGCCGGTTGCGTAATTGAATGTAATACATCAATCGGTTGTGATTGCATTATCAGGGCAAATACAGTGATTGGATGCGCAGGGATCTCACTTTACAAGAGTCAAGCAAATGAAGTTCTGCGGTTCCCACATCTAGCTGGTGTAGTGATAGGTAATAACGTTGAAATTGGCGCAAATTGCGTGCTTGTTAGAGGGACTTTAAAAAATACACGTATAGGTAATGATGTTGTTATTGGGAATTTATGCAACATCGGCCACGGTGTTTCCGTAGCAGATAAAGTTTGGTTATCAGCGGGAACCCTATTAGGTGGAAATAGTTTAATTGAAGCTAACTCAACGATAGGAATTGGAGCAACGATCAAGGATAACTTGACAATTGGCCTTGAGACTTCAATAGGCATGGGGGCTGTCTGCACCAAAAATACAGATGCAGGTTCTTTTCTATTTGGCAATCCAGCAAAACCAACGAGGAAGATAAAAGTAGGCCCTGAGCGATAGCCAAAAGGTGCTATTTTGAGTATAAAACGTAATACAATCGCAAATTATATTGGGCAATCCTATAGCATTCTAATCGGCTTAGTTATCACCCCTTTGTATCTACAATACTTAGGAGCTGAGGCATACGGGTTAGTTGGTATTTTCGCCTTAATGCAAGCTTGGTTGCAATTATTAGACTTAGGACTGAGCCCCACGTTAGCGAGACAGGCGGCATATGCTCGAGGGCAAAATAATGGCTTTGAGCATTTTAAGAAATTACTAAGAAGTTTTGAACTTATTTTTGTGACTTTAGCTGTAACTATTGCTTTAGCTGTTTACCTAACTAGCGATTGGGTCGCAGCCGTATGGATCAAAGCAGAAACAATTAGTTTTACTACATTGGTCTACTGCATTGGCTTGATGGGTGTAATGATCGGCCTACGCTGGTTTGCAAGCTTGTATCGCAGCGGTATCAATGGAATGGAAGATCAAATTTGGTTAAACGTTGTAACTATTATCTTGTCCAGCCTAAGATTTATTGGGGGGCTAATTTTACTAATCTACTTCACACAAGATGTACAACATTTTTTTCTCTATCAACTTGTGATTGGAATATGTGAGCTTCTAGTATTTTTCTGTCATTTTTATCGAAAATTACCCACTACAAGATTTGTACCCGGTCTATTGGCGTTTGATTGGGTATCAGTAAAAAGCGTACTGCCTTTTACTTTGGGAATTGCTTATTCTTCTGCTGTTTGGATTCTGTTAGTGCAAACGGATAAATTGGTTCTTTCCGGAATATTGAGCCTTGCTGATTTTGGCTATTTTAGCCTGGTTGCTTTGGTTGCTGGTGGCATAACTGTATTATCCGGACCTATTTCACAAGCTATTATGCCTAGAATGACCCTATTGGTCTCTCAAGGTAAGCTTGATGATATGCTGCTCATTTACCGGCAAGCGAGCCAGATTGTTCTGCTTATTAGCTTATCGGTCTCATTGATAATAGGGCTTTATGCTGAGCAGATTCTTTTTGCATGGACAGGTGATAGAGCTGCCGCCGCATGGGGTGATGATGTATTGATTTGGTTCGCCTTAGGTAACGGCATATTGGCAATAGGCGCATTTCAATATTATTTGCAAAATGCCTTTGGTTATTTGAAATTACACGTGATTGGCTCTACAGTTTCAGCCGTAATTCAATTGCCAATTATTTATTTTTCAGCGGTTCACTATGGTGCATTGGGCGCTGGTATAGCGTGGTTTTGGCTTAGGCTGATTTGGTTTTTATGTTGGACACCTATCGTGCATAGGCGTTTTATTCCAGGGTTTCATTTGGAATGGTTACGTAATGACATTTTGCCGATTTGCATGATTACCACTATCTTGGCAATGACTATGAACTACCTAATACCACTAGATATTGTAGACGATAGACTAACCTTCTTTTCCAAAATGATACTCATGAGCCTTTTTTTAATGGTTATGGCTTCATTCTGTATTGCGAGGGTTCGCATGAGTTTGCTCGAGATAGTGAAAAAAGCACTGGTACGATACTAGAAACATACATGCTAATTTGAAAGATATTATTGCTGGATACACTTTTTGATAAGCCGTTAAACGGAGATGACAGGATGCTAGCCAGATTAAAAAGGAAACTAAGCTTGCTTGCATTAGGAAGGTACAAAATTATTTTGTCTAAGTCGCCTCTAGATGCATACCTACACTATTCTTTTGCTAAAAATGCGGCTAGGTTAGGCTTATACAACTTAGCAAATGCAGAACTTAAAAATGCAATCTATTTGGGCCTTGATGATTCGAAGTCACTACAACTAAGTGAGATGGTTAGATCTAAGCTCGATGACCGTACAAAAATGGATGTCAATCAATACCAACGTTTTAGGGTGTTGCAATCGCATCTTGAGCCATTGTTAGTGAGTGGTGGGTCTGTGCTGGATATTGGAGGCGGGCATGGGTTACTGTCACAATTTGTACCTAACAATAGCTATTTTTTAATAGAACCTTCTGTAAATGGTATTTCTGGGCTCGAGCTGCCCTTTCCCGATAATAGCTTTGATGTGGTTGTGATATGCCATGTTTTAGAGCATATCCCAGAAAATGACAGGGGTGTTTTTTTGGATGAACTTGCACGGGTTGCGAAACGCAACGTGTTGATTTTCAATCCTTTTAGGAATCCAGAGCTTGATGAAAATGAAAGGTTACAGTTGATACTGGATGTTACCGGGGCAACATGGGCAAAAGAGCATTTGGACTGCGGGCTGCCTGAGGTAGAGAATGTTTGTGATTATATCTCTTCTAAAGGTTTACCTTATCAAGTAAAGGGGTATGGTGATATTTATGCTTCAACAGCGGCTCTACTTATGTCCTATTTTGCTGTTAAATCCAGAACTTCTAGTCTTGAGAAAATCAATCAACATTTAAATGAAAGATATGATCAGCTCTTGTGTAGCCAATACCCAACAAACATAATGATTGATGTTGATGTAAGGTGAGAATAGTAAGCGGAAGCACGGAAGAAGATGTTATCACTCAAGATTGGACGAATGAACCACTCCCATTATTGAGTATTTGTTGTATTACTTTTAACCACGTTTCCTATATAGAAGAAGCGATTAATAGCTTTTTGATGCAGGAAACCAACTTTCCATTTGAAATCATCATTCACGATGATGCATCTACAGATGGTACATCAGATATTATTCGCGCATACGCCTCAAAATACCCGAAAATTATCAAACCGATTATTCAGCTGGAAAATCAATTTTCTAAAGGCGGTTTAATCAACCCTAGACTAGTCTTCCCTAAGGCAATTGGGAAATATATTGCTCTTTGTGAAGGGGATGATTATTGGACAGATAATAAAAAGCTACAAAAACAGGTTGAATTTTTAGAGGCCAATTCAGAATATGTCATCACCTATTCCGATTGTGTGCCTTTTGATGAAAATGGTGTTATCAATACAAATTTTGGTGGCGCAAAGAGAGATCTTAAAGCCATAGAATTGAAGAAGAGCACACCAATATTCACTTTAACGGCGTGCTTCCGAAATGTAATCACCGAAATCCCGCAAGATGTGATGAGTGCCCGTTTTGGTGACCTCGTGATGTGGTCACTACTCGGGCAATACGGGAAAGGCAAGTATTTACCCAATATTTCACCGTCAAGGTATAGAGTTCATGACGGTGGTGTTTTTTCTAAAAAAGGCATGCGCCAAAAATATGAAATGGACGTCATCACTAGAGCAGCGTTACTTGCATACTGGGACAGGGTTGGCGATAAGGAACTTTGTGATTTTTATAGAAAAGAAGTATTGAGAAGCTCGATGATTTCGACTGGGTTATCTAATATACCAAAAATTTATTTCGATATATTAATACCTGTCTCTTATACACATCTGACGCTGCCG
>JAHRWD010000103.1 GCA_019090315.1 Pseudomonadales bacterium | reverse complement strand
GTCCGAGAATAGAAGCCTACTGCGGAAAAGCTGATTTTGGCCAGATTTCACCATCATTTTCATTACATAGAACCACTATTCGCTTCAAATGGTAGCCAAGTCTGACTCAAAACAGCTTTCCCTCGCTACGGCCCCTATTCTCGGACAAGCTCCTAGACAACCCCCATCGTTTTTTCATGCACTCTCGCAGGTGCTTTTTAGCTTACAACCGTCATAATACCTCTTCAACACTACAGTAACGGAAACTCATATGTCGTCAGAAAAAAATCAGGATATTCTGAGAATTGCGGGAGTAGATTTTAGTTCACGCCTGTTGGTCGGAACTGGAAAATACAAAGATATGGAAGAGACCGACCTGGCTACCAAAGCAAGTGGTGCAGAGATTGTTACCGTTGCGATTCGGCGTAGTAATATTGGTCAGAATCCCGACGAGCCAAACCTGCTGGATGTACTGTCGCCGGATCACTACACAATTCTGCCAAATACCGCAGGATGTTACACCGCCGATGAAGCCGTGCGTACCTGTCGCTTATCACGGGAATTACTCGGTGGTGCAAAGCTGGTAAAACTTGAAGTGCTGGGCGATAAAAAAACCCTGTACCCGGATGTTACCGATACCCTGATCGCAGCGGAGACTTTGGTAAAGGATGGCTTTGATGTCATGGTCTATACCAGTGATGACCCGCTGATTGCCAAACGTCTTGAAGAGATTGGTTGCGTAGCGGTAATGCCGTTGGCGGCACCCATTGGTTCCGGGCTGGGAATTCAGAATGCATACAATATCCGCACTATCGTTGAGAACGCCAACGTACCGATTCTTGTCGATGCGGGCGTAGGCACCGCTTCAGATGCGGCTATCGCAATGGAATTAGGCTGTGATGGCGTGCTTATGAATACCGCCATCGCCGCTGCTAATAATCCGGTACTGATGGCGGCGGCCATGAAAAAAGCAGTCGAAGCCGGGCGCGAAGCCTATCTCGCTGGCCGAATGCCGAAGAAGCAGTATGCCAGTGCGTCGTCACCAATTGATGGCCTATTTCTTTAGTAACTATTCAGCTCACCCCTGAAATCCGTCATTTCCGTGTTAAAAAATGATCACTTACACTTGTAAATTCACATTTTTCGCCTTGAACTGACGAATTTCAGGGGCAATCTGAGTAGTTACTGGTGCATTTATTAGGATGCTGAATAGTTACTTTCTTTAGTTGCAGGATCAATCCACTATGCCTGAACAATCTCAAATAGAAGTCGCTGAACCTGACGATTCAAAACATCGAGCTATTCGCAGTTTTGTAATTCGTGCCAGCAGAATGAGCCCGAGCCAGAAACAGGCCTATAGAGAGTTGTGGCCTCACTGGGGGCTGGAACTTGACGACGGTATGCTGGACTGTAGAGAAGTATTTGGCCGAGACGCACCGTTGGTATTCGAGATCGGCTTTGGTATGGGTGAATCCTTAGCAACGATGGCGCAAAATGAGCCGGATAAAAATTTCGTCGGGGTAGAGGTGCACCCGCCGGGCGTTGCCAACTTGCTGAAGCGGATTGATGAACGTGAAATCACTAATCTGCGTATCTACAATACGGATGTGATCGAAGTGCTTAAACAGGCTATTCCGTTGCAACTGATTGAACGAGTGCAGATCTACTTTCCCGACCCATGGCCAAAAAAACGTCATCATAAAAGGCGACTGATTCAATCAGACTTTCTTGAGCTGTTAAAACCCAGAATGAGATCAGAAGCCATATTACATGTAGCCACCGATTGGCAGGATTATGCCGAGCAGACACTTGAATTGTTAAATGAAACAAAAGATCTGACCAATTCAGTTGAATCAGGATTTGTACCACGGCCTGAATATCGGCCCGTAACAAAATTTGAGAAACGTGGAATTGGATTAGGCCATGATATTTATGATCTTGTTTTTATTCATGGGAGCTGATAATTAGAGGGTGATTCATCGATCGATAACTTCGAATCAGCAAATCAAAAAAGCCGCGTTTTTTTTGCGGTTTTTTCTATTCTATACATCGAATAACGAATTTTTGTAACCACAGTAACGAAACTGTCATAGATCTGGGTTAGCTTATTGCGGCTTATCACTACATTTACTATTCGTTTTTGAGGTTGTCATGAAAATTACAGAAAAACTTACTCCTTTCAGGAATCATCATTTTGGCGCCTTGTTGTTGCTATCGATCCTGGTTTCCGGTTGCAGCAGTTGGGGCGTAGAAGAAGAAAAACCCACGAAAGCTGCGGTTTCAGAATCTGCTAAGCAAGTTCAAACTGAATCATTGAATGTAGATGACTACTATGAAGTTGAGCATGAGGGTCGGCTCTACGTATTTGATGATGCTAAAGGCTACCTTTCGTTTCTATCTACCCATGACGCACCTTACCGTTTGACACGCATTGGTAGTGGACCAAATGGTGAAACCGTTGTCTTTGCATTGAGAAAAGAGGACAAGAAAAAACAGAGCGGTATTGCTGGTGTGATGATGTATGAAGGCAAACTGGATGGCGCTGAGCAGGGTTTTTATGCTGAAATACAGCGGGAAGGCCGAATCTATGTATTCAATGAATGGAAGGATGTACAAGCTTTTCGGAGCGTAGGTGAAGCACCTTATCGTTATACTGATATTGGCGCTGGTCCAAACGGTGTAACCGTTGTTTATGTTCTGAATAAATCCAACAAAAAGGTACGGCCGGATAGTTTGATTGGCCAGTTCAGGGCACTTCACAGCATGTAATAACAGGGATTTATATTCGTTACGCGTTTGTTTTCGCGCAAGCTTGCGAAATAAAAGTTATCAAAAAAGGAGGCAGTGCGAGAGTACTACCTCCTTTTTTTGAAACAAAACTATAGCCAAATCATCACATAACTGTATTGTATTGGCGTAATGATTGATCCTCCATATATGCGCACCTATGGAGGTGTCTGTTGCTTGATATTGCTGCAATACTTCAGAGCAAGTTTCCACAAATGAGTGGAAGCCATCATCGCTCCTCAGAAATCATGATCTATCTTTTGCGAAAGATTCTAAGGGAAGATCAGATTAATCAGTTTATTGAACAGAATAACGGTGCAGAAGGTATCGATTTTATCGATAAAGTTTTTGCACACTTCAATGTTGGCTATACGTTATCCAGCCAGGATAGATTAAAAGTGCCAGCCGAGGGGCCTCTCCTCATTGTGGCGAATCATCCGATCGGTTCACTGGATGG
Source organism: Pseudomonadales bacterium (assembly GCA_019090315.1). Classification (GTDB taxonomy): domain Bacteria; phylum Pseudomonadota; class Gammaproteobacteria; order Pseudomonadales; family JAHRWD01; genus JAHRWD01. Next base: position 49,424 of record JAHRWD010000103.1, on the reverse strand, counting down.
TTTGGTATTGCTAAGGTTGATCTCTGAAATCAGACTCGATGTAAAAATTGTTGTGAATGATCTGCTTACATCAATCGAGCCTTTGAGCTCTTTGATGCTGCCGGTGGATAATATGACAGGCGGTACTTCCAAACAGGATCTTCGAAAGCTCTACAGAGCACTCAAAAATAACGAAGCGCTTATTATCTTTCCCGCAGGTGAAGTATCGCGTATGAATCCGAGAGGCATTCATGATGGAGACTGGAACGATGGTTTTGTAAAACTGGCAAAACGTTTTAATGCACCGGTATTGCCGGTGCACATTGGCACACGTAATTCATCACTGTTCTATTTGCTGTCCGCGATTAACAGTAATTTTGGAACCCTGTTGCTGGTCAGGGAGATGTTCAATAAGGATCACACCATATTTCCGATTAAGGTTGGTGAACTCATTGGTGGAGACCAGCTGAATAAATCAAGGTCTGATAACGCGCCTATTGAAAAAACAGTTCAGGACATTCGGCATTCCGTGTACCAGCTAAACAAAAGCAAGCGACGGGGAAAAAGGAGTAAGGCTGATAGCGGCTCGAACATGGTCTATGCGCTACCTGAGAATCGTAAGCTTCTTAAAAAGGAGTTTAAAAACTGCGAAAAACTTGGTCAGACTCGCGATGGAAAAATAATTTACCTCTATGATTATTTTGAAAATTCAGCCGTTATGCGTGAAATAGGACGGCTGCGTGAGCTGACCTTCAGAGCCGTGGGTGAGGGCAGTGGCAGATGCCGGGATTTGGACACCTACGATCGAGACTATCGGCATATTGTGCTTTGGGATGACAATGATCTTGAAATCGTTGGCTCTTATCGAATTGGTGAAGGCCGAAAGCTGATTGAAAAAGCAGGCATGGACAGCCTTTATATCAATACACTGTTTGAGCTTAATCCTGGATTCCAGACTTATGTAGAGAATGGCATAGAGCTCGGCCGCAGTTTTGTGCAACCGCAATACTGGGGTAAGCGAAGCCTCGATTACCTTTGGTACGGAATAGGTGCGTATCTTAATCGTTATCCTGATATCGCTTATATGTTTGGGCCGGTATCCATTTCAAATGAATATCCTGATAAAGCTAAACAGCAGCTGGTGCAATTTTATTCCGGTTATTTTCCTGATGATGAAAAGCTTGCGGTCGCCAGGAGTCCATACAAATTATTGTCAAAAAAGATTCCCGGCGAGAGTTTTTTCGATGATTTTGTAGCGTTAAAAAGCAGCCTGAAGACCCAGAAACTGACAGTGCCGACACTCTACAAACAGTACACGGAAGTTTGTGATCAGCAGGGTGTGCGTTTTATCGATTTTAATGTTGACCATAGCTTTGGCGATTGCGTCGATGGATTAATCCTGATTGAGGTTGCTCATCTCAAAGCCACCTCAGTCAAACGCTATATCCACAACAAACTTGATGTGGCCTGATGCTAGTTGGAGCCAAGCACGGTTTCTCCAGATTGATGGATACTGATCGGGAAGGGGATGCCGCTCAGGGTGATCTCTGCCTCAAGTTGGTAACTGACCGGTTGCCCAGGGTTTGCCAGAAGTTTCTTCAGAAATTGCCAGCTGTCGAGTAGTGAGATACTGGATGGGATGGCGATTTCGACTTTGCCGTAGCTTGGTACCGTAGGCAAATCGCCCCCTGTTCCGGAGAGTATCGGCTGACTCAATAGTTTCAGATCATAGCTCAGTGCTTCGATACTGAGATCTGCAGAGTTAGGGTTGGTGATTGTCAGGCCAATCAAAAGTGGCTGGCTAAAACCATTTGTGGGTAACAGCTTGACGCTTGTCAGCTCAACATCGGGTGGGTTCAGTGTGGATTGCAGGGACGCGCACGCAGCTACGCATAGCAGTAGCCCGCAGGAAAAGATAAATTTTGAGAGGCAGGATCGGGCTTTTCTATTCATTTCAATTTTCCTGACTATCTACAAGATGAATTCTTAAATGAGAATACCGATAGCCAGGAAGTATAAAGCTACATCTGGGACTGTGTGTAGTTATGAAGGCCAATTCGATCAATTAAGCCTAACTGCTTCTCCAGCCAGTAGGTGTGATCTTCTTCCGTATCTTCGAGCATTTTTTCAAGAATTTCCCGTGTTTGAAAATCCTTTTCGTTTTCGCACAGGACAATGGCTTCCTTTAGATCCTGGACAACCTGATACTCTAGCTTCAGGTCATTACCAAGTATTCCGGGAACATCCTTGCCGATATTGAGCGGAGCACGTGTGCCGACATCGGGCATTCCTTCAAGAAACAAAATACGCTTGACCAGTGCGTCTGCATGTTGTTTTTCATCGTCCATTTCATGGTCAATTCGTTCGAACAGTTTGGTTAAGCCCCAATCATCAAACATACGAGAATGGATGAAATACTGGTCTACAGCGGTTAGTTCGCCAGCTAAAAGGGCGTTGAGTGTATCAATAACGTTTTGATTGCCTTTCATGATTCTCTCCTTACATCATTTTTTGTAGGTAATTTTGGGGGCCAACGCTGTCAATAAGCGTGAGCTGGGTTTCAAGCCAGTCCAGATGCTCTTCGGTATGCTCCAGAATATCCTCAAGCAGCTCGCGGCTTATGTAGTCTTTGCTGGTTTCACAATGCGCAATGGCTTCAACAAGGTCTGTTCTGACGGTGGTAATGAAGGAAAGATCACATTGCAACATTTCGGCGGGTTCTTCGCCAATTGATAGTTTTCCGAGATCTTGCAGATTGGGTAGCCCTTCAAGGAAAAGAACACGCGCAATCAAATCATCAGCCTGTTTCATTGCTTTGATCGAGGCTTTGTAGGTGGATCCGTTGAGACTGTCTAATCCCCAATTTTTGTACATTCGAGCATGAAGAAAAAATTGGTTGGTGGATGTAAGCTCATTTTTTAAAACGCCATTAAGCTGTTTTATGACTGATTTATCACCTTGCATGGTAGGTTTCTCCAAAATTGGTGTGGATGGATTGAAGCTTGGTTGCTGGCATGTACATATAACCAGGCTAGGGCGGGCCTGTTAGCGGCGGATCATCCATCAAGATAGTTGTGCTGTCAACTGTAACTTATTGATTTAATAATGAAAATAGTTCTTGTTTGCGTTAGCTAACTGGTTTTTAAAATCAGTTGGCCTGCATGGATATGGTGCTGCGAAGATTGTGGTTCAGAATGGTATCGAGGAACTGGGGAGGTGTTTAGAAAGGGTACTACGAGAGGGGTGTACTGGTACGGTGTTCTTTGAGTAGTGCTTTAGTACATTGACCGCACTGGCCACACTGATTGGCTACTCCCAGCTCATCACGCAACTCTCGCATGGTGTTAGCGCCATCTTTGATCGCGAGTTTAATCTGTTTGTCGGTCACTTCTTTGCAAATACAGATGTACATTGCTTTATACCTAATCTTTATATGAGACCTTCGCAAGAGAGCCATTTTACTCCCATGCGGCGTCCCCTGGTGGAGCCTACTTTGGGTACGTTTTTGCCGTGCCTGAGAGCAAAATCATCTCCGATGGAAAGGCCTCTATGTCTTTAGTAAAACACTAATACGAATCATTATCAATATTAATGGGGTTTAAAGTTGAACTGCACCATTTTTTGTTGGTTTGAGTGTCTTCCGGAAAACAGCAGTGTGGTGTATCAAGCGATCAAGCGATCATGCGGATATAGCGAATGGGTGGCCCCGCTCAGGGTGTGGGAGGGGTGATTTGGTAAAGATGCCTAAATAAACAGCTGGAGTAAGTCATCCAGATAACGAGCGCCTTGCAGTGTTGGGCACAGCTTATCCGGATTGTTTTTGATGAGTCGTCGGGTTTTTGCATTAGTGAGTGCGCCTGCGATTTCCGAGAGGGGCAGCCCTGTTCGCTGCTCAAACAGTTTACTGTTCACGCCATCTAGCAATCTGAAGCTGTTCATCAGAAATTCGATCGGTAGTTCATTCTTTGTCACTCTGTGCTGGCCAGCACGGTAGGGCTTAGATGTATCAAGATATGCATCGGGTTGCTTATGTTTGTGGCTGCGTATGACTTCGAGCTGATTGAATTCCTGATCGAACCGGGTGATTTTGCTATGCGCCCCCGCTCCAATTCCCAGATAGTCACCAAACTGCCAGTAGTTGAGATTGTGATTGCAGCGGCTATTCGATTGGCTGAATGCAGATACTTCATATTGCTGAAAACCATTGTCAGCAAGCCATTCAAAGCCGACTTCCTGAATCCGCCAGAGCTGTTCCTCGATCGGCAAAATTGGCGGGTGGGAGTAAAACCGGGTGTTTTTCTCGATGGTGAGTTGATACCAGGAAAGGTGGCTGGGAGTGAGCTGTGTTGCGGTGGTCAGGTCCGCCAATGCTTGCTGAGGGGTTTGGCCTGGCAGGCCGTGCATTAGATCGATATTGAACTGTTTGAAACCGGCCTGTTGGGCACCTTCAATAGCAGCAATCGCCTGCTTGCCATCGTGAATACGACCAAGTTGTTGCAGATGTTCATCGTTAAAGCTTTGTACGCCTATCGACAGACGATTGATTCCGGCCTGGTAAAAGCCTTTGAATTTTTCAGTTTCAAATGTACCTGGATTGGCTTCAAGGGTGATTTCGGTGTCAGCCGGAACTGTGACTAATTTTCCGATTCCTTCCAGCAAAGTCGCAATGGCATCGCTTGATAGCAGGCTGGGTGTGCCGCCACCAAAAAAAATAGAATGCAGTGGGCGATCTTGTACCCATTCGAGATCCTGCTCTAAGTCTTCAAGCAGCGCTTTGATATACGCGGCTTCGGGAATTTGTCCAGCATCTGATTTATCTGCAACATGGGAGTTAAAGTCGCAGTAGGGGCATTTTTTAATGCACCAGGGGATATGAATGTAGAGGCTTAATGGCAGCAACTGCACGAGTCTGCGTGGGCCTGTGCTGCGGGAATAATGGCGAGCGCTTGCTCGATTTGTGGGATCAGCTCTCGCATCGCACGGCCACGATGACTAAGCTGGTTTTTTTGCTCTTTGCTGAGTTCAGCAGCGCTGCAGTCGAGTTCGGGAATATAAAACAGCGGGTCATAACCAAATCCGGAATTCCCCTGCGGAGCCTGCAGGATTTCACCATGCCATACGCCCTGACAAATCAGCGGAGACGGATCCATCGGGTTGCGTAAAAAAACCAATACGCAGGTGTAATACGCGCTCCGCTGACCGGCGGGAATATCTTCCATCGCCAACAACAGTTTTTCGTTATTGTTTTGATCCGTGGTGTTAGCGCCGCCAAACCGGGCGGAGTAAATCCCCGGTGCGCCGTTGAGTGCGTCGACCACAATTCCCGAGTCGTCGGCGATGGCGGGCATACCGGAACAACGGGCAGCATTTCGCGCTTTGATCAGTGCATTTTCGACGAAGGTATGGCCGGTTTCCGATACCTCCTGCACCGAAAGCTGTTGCTGGCCAACGATACTGATCCCTTCGTGTTCGGAAAACTGGTGTTCGAATTCGGTAATTTTACCCTGGTTATTGCTGGCGATAATGATGTTTTTCATCGGATATAAAAGATCTTGGTTGTCGAACAGGGTTTATTTTTTAGGTTCAAAATAGAGCTGTTGATTAAATGTCAGTTTGCTTATGTGTTTGGAGCCCTTAGGTTGAAACTGGATATCAAATTTCAGGGTTTCCCGGTTGGTGTACTCCAGGCTGGCGATATAGTAAACCGCGTCACCTTCGGTGATCTGTCTGAAATCAAGACGCTTTTTTTGCTGGGCTAGATTGGTAAAGCTGCCCTGCATAGTTGCGGTTACGGGTTTATTTCCAGCCAATGGATGGGTGTTTAACACGCTGATATTGACTATGGCCAGATTTCTGGCTCGTTCCAGGCCATATTGCTGTGCGATTTCTGGCCGTAGCAACTCGCTACTGAACACGATGTAGTGAATTTCGTGATCACCAAAGGTTTCAAATTGTTCTGCCTGTGCGCTGCTGAACAGCGTAATTAGCGCAAATGTGAATATCCATTTAGAGCGGGCGAAAATTTTCATGAGGACCTTTTCAGAAGAGATGATTTTGCTTTCAGGCAAGGCGAAGATGTACCCAAAGCACTCGCTCCGCTCTCGGGGCAGGCTCCGCGCAGAGAGGGAGTTTACAGGTGTAAATGACCGATTGAGCACATTTTCAACGCAGCAAGGGAGAAAAATGGCTCTTCTGCAAAGGTTTCTCATCGGGTTAGCCTGTAAATTGCAATCTCACTGAGTAAATTGGGATATAGCCTCATCCACCAGGAACTCTGATTATCATGGTCCACCACGGTGTGATCGAGGATCTGATAGTTCTTGTCTTTACATAGCTGTTCAAAATCACGGATGGTACAAAAATGGATATTGGGGGTGTTGTACCAGGTGTAGGGCAGAAAATCTGAAACCGGCATGGTGCCCTTGCCCGCGAGCGCCAATCGGCAGCGCCAGTAGCCAAAATTTGGAAAGGTTACGACGACCTGTTTGCCGATGCGTAACATCTCCGAAAGTACCTGATCCGGTTGCCGAACTGCCTGTAACGCCAGCGACATAATGACGGTATCGAAACTATTGTCTTTAAAGTTCGATAGGCCGTGGTCGAGGTTTTGTTCGACTACGTTAACACCTTTACGGATGCATTCGGTGATCTCGGGCTGGTCGATCTCGATACCAAGACCGTAGACATCCTTCTGCTGTTTTAATTGCAATAGCAGGCTTCCATCGCCGCAGCCGAGGTCGAGCACCCGATCATTCTGGTTGATCCATTGCTGAATAATGGTTTGGTCAGGTCTCATGTTGTTGAAACCTCTTTTGCAACGTTGATCATGTATGCGCTGAATAGATCCTGGTATCGATGGATCGGAAGCAGGAAGGCATCGTGGCCCTGGGATGCTTCAATTTCGGCGTAGCCAACATCCCGTCCCGCTTCAACCAGCGCGTTGACAATTTCGACCGAGCGTTCCGGTGCAAAACGCCAGTCGGTGGTGAAGGATACCAGTAAAAATTTGCACTGGGTTTGCTTCATTGCCGCACCCAGATCACCGGAGTAATCTTCGGTGATATCAAAGTAATCCAGCGCTCGGGTCATCAGTAGATAGGTATTGGCATCGAAACTTTCGGAGAATACTTCACCCTGATAACGCAGGTAACTTTCAACCTGGAACTGGGCATCGTAATCGTATTTGATCGAGTCGGTACGTAGCTCTCGGCCAAATTTACTGCCCATTGCATCATCGGAAAGATAGGTGATATGGCCAACCATACGCGCCAGTGATACACCGGTACGGGGCAGGGTGTTTTTGGCTAGATAGTGACCGGCATGGAATTCTGAGTCGCTCATAATAGCTTGCCGTGCGACTTCGTTAAATGCAATGTTCTGCGCAGAAAGCCGGGGTGCCGCGGCAATTACCACCGCGTGGCGGATACGCTCAGGCAGGTCCACTGCCCATTGCATCGCCTGCATGCCACCCAGGCTGCCGCCAATCACCGCAGCCCATTGCTGAATGCCAAGTTTGTCCGCGAGTCGAGCCTGGCTGTGCATCCAGTCTTTAGTGGTGACCAGTGGGAAATCGGGGCCGTAATATTCGCCAGTTTCGGGGTTGATTGAGGCTGGGCCGGTGCTGCCGTGGCAGCCGCCGAGATTATTCGGCGAAACCACGAAAAATTCATTGGTATCGATCGGTTTGCCCGGGCCAATATAGTTGTCCCACCAGCCGGGCTTTTTATCGTCGATCGAATGGTAACCCGCCGCATGGTGATTGCCGCTCAGGGCGTGACAGATCAAAATCGCGTTGGAGGCATCGCTATTCAGCGTTCCGTAGGTTTCATACACCAACTCGTATTTCGCCAGCGTGCGACCACAGGAAAGCTGCAATGGCTGATCAAAGCTGAGGGTTTGTGGTACGACAATACCTACAGAGTTGTCGGGGATGGTTTCGGGCATCGATTAGGTCATTTGAATGGGATGGCAATAAGACCGGCCAGTCTAGTGATTACGGGCTGTTCAGGCAAGGGCAATCGGTGCCCTGTTATGACGGTTTTGCTGTGGCTTTTAGTGCTGGTATTGATTCCGGCAAGCGAGTGGGTTTTCGATCAATACACGTTTGTTTCGATGGGTTTCGCCACTGATGATTTTCACCTGCTTTTTTGGCACCTTGAACTGTTTGGCAAGAAACTGAATCAGATGCTGATTCGCCTTGCCATCAACCGGCGGCGCTTTAACGCGTATTTTCAGCAGGCCATCCTGTATGCCGGAAAATTCATCCTTTGATGCACGGGGCTGGAGTCGACAGGAGATCAACAGGTCCTGATCCTGCCATTGGTAGAAACTCACCGGGTCGATTTGGCTTATCAGCCGCAGTTAAAGCCCCATAATTAAACCGGATGGAACCCGGAACATGATCGCCAGATTGCGTACAACCATGATCTCTAGCAGGTTGATAGCGATAAAAACAAAGATAGGTGAGAGATCCAGTCCACCGATCGGCGGGATCAGTTTCTGAACAGGACGCAAAATCGGGTCGGTAATCTGTCGTAGCAAGTCTACCGCTGGGTTGCGGCTATTGGGCGCGACCCAGCTCAAAATGATCATAACGATCATGGCAAAAAACGCGATATTGAGCAGTAGAGAGGCAAATCCGACAATAGACCATAGAAACGGCTGAAGAGGGTTAGGTATGTCAACGCCAAGTATCAGCAGAATCAGATAGATACCAACAATCTGAACCAGTAGCGCCAACACAATAGAAGCAACATCAATGCCGCCGTACCCCGGAATCAGTCGTCGAAGCGGTTTCAGCAGTGGATCGGTGATTTTTACGAAGAACTGACTGATGGGATTGTAGAAATCTGCCCGTACCAACTGCAGTACAAAGCGCATGACAATGGCCAGCAGATACAGATTAAAAAGTGTTTGTACCAGATAAATACCGGCCTGGGATAGCGGCTGACCCATGGGTAGTTCCTAATAAATAGATTGAAGCCGGAATTATAGAGTGATTTTAGGCTCATAGAAAATACCGCAGCCGCGCTAAACAGCGTGAAGGGTTGTAAAACGCAAAAACATGGCGTTATTTGCGGTAAACTAGCGACTTCCTCAAAAGACTGTTGCTGGAATCTGTAACGCCGATTTATGAATACGAAATCAACACTTGATGGCTCGCTGCTACTTTCAGATGCACCAGCGGCACTGCATTCGTGGATTGCAGATGATGGTTCGCTGACTGAAAAACTGGTTGAGGCCAGTGCGGGTGATTTTGCCGTACACGTTTTGCAGGAAAGCTGGCAGGTTATTCAAGATATTGAAGAGCGAAATTTGCTTGGCATGAGTATCGGTCAAACAGCCTGGGTCAGGGAGGTAGCGCTATGCTGCTTTGGTGTTCCCTGGGTCTATGCACGCAGTGTACTACCAGATTCTACCCTGGTGGGTCAGGAATCGGAGTTGAAAAACCTGAAGGAAAAACCGCTGGGGGCGGTATTGTTTAGTCATCCGGATATGAGCCGAGGACCGATTCATCTATCAAAGCTTAGCGCAGAAATAGTCACCAGGTGTCTTGGCAGTGAGTTACAGAATGGCTTGATCGAACCGGTCTGGGGGCGCGCATCGCTGTTTTTCCTGTCGGGAAAACCACTGCTGGTGAGCGAGTATTTCTTGCCCTCATGTGTTGCGGGTAGTCCTTCATGAATATTAGGGTATACGCGGGCGTACATATAGCTACTATAAACGACACAATTAAAGTACTATGCGCCGCTTTTTGTTACCAACAACCGCTAGGCCGTAGCATTCACACTATTAAAATGACTCCCCCCTGCGAATGAGCTTCCAGCCTCCAGCTTTAATTAAAGCGATACCTGCTGATGTTCTGCGCAGTATGGAAGATATTGTGATTACCTTTGATCCGGCGGGCCAGCTCAACGTCTGTAGTAACGCTGCGATAGAGTTGTTTGATCTTGATCGACCAGGCCTGAATATAGCGGACATCCTTACCACCAGTGACGGTCCGATATCGTTATCAACGCTCCGTAATGCCAAGCATGCGATGAGGCTAAATGCGGTTACTTTAAATCAGCAGCCGATTGCCGTTAACGCCGTGATAACCCCGATGCGGCGCGGTGGGTTACAGTGGTATGTGGCACTACTTAAAAAGGAAAGTATGAGTATCGGTGAGTCGTTTGAGACCGCTCCTTTTAATGAGCTGGTTTCAAGTACTTTTGACCGTATCGATAATGCCATTGTCATTCTGAACCGTCTTGGTGAAATTACCTACGCGAATGAACATGCTAAGAAATGGGTTGTTATCAACGAGTCCCTAAGCAACCCTCTGCATTTCAGCAAACTTTCTTCGACCATTGAGGATGAGTTTGGTGAGCCAATATTGGAACCGCTGGAGTACATTCAGGAAAAACTGGAAGTAGATCAGCACCAGTTTAAGGTAATGGTCACCGATCGGTTTGGTATCGAGCGGCAGATTTCGGTTGAATGGATTACGATACCCGCCGATAAAAAGAGTGTCGGCGAAGTTGTGCTGGTAGCCAAAGATACTACCGAAGCATTTGAGCTCTCACATCTGCTGAGTTATCAGGCAACCCATGATTCTGTCACCGGTTGTTACAACCGAAAAGCACTAGAATCTGAAATACGCGCACACCTGTTATTGGGCGAAGAGGGAGCTCTGGCGACGTTATGTCTTCTGCGATTTGACCAGCTGGATATCATTATCAACAACTGTGGGTATGCGGCAGAAGATGAGGTGCTTTCCGAGCTTCGTGCATTGATTCAACCCCTTGTTGAAGAGTCCGATATGCTCGCACGGTTGCGGGGTGGTGAATTTGGTTTGATATTCCACAACCGTTCACCTGAGGTAACTCAGGATCTCGTTGAAACAATTCTGGAGCAGGTACGAGACTATCGTTTTCAATACCAGGGAATCGATTATGGTCTCGGTGTTAATGCCGGCATCGTACCGATTATTCCTGGAGTGGATTCCTTTGATGAGGTGATGATGCAGGCCTCGTCAGCTCGTCAGCTTGCGCAGGAATCGGGTCGGAATCAGATATATCGCTACGACCCAGCTCATGACCCGATGGAGCAGCTGAGTGATCGCGGTTGGCTAGTGAAAATTCAAAGTGCACTTGATGCGGATCGGCTGCGGGTTTACTGCCAAAAAATTAGCCCATTGGGTGAAAATGGCGAGCACCACTACGAGATATTGGTGCGTATGGTTAGCGAAGAGGGCGAGCTGATTCCGCCCGAGGATTTTATTCGAGCCGCTGAACGATATGGCTGGATTCGTGATATCGAGTATTGGGTGATTGAAGAAACCTGCATGTTGCTGCAGTTAATTGCCGCTAAAAATCCGGATGAGCGTTGGCATTTCTTTATCAATCTTTCAGGAAGCTCGGTCGGGGATAAAAAACTTGAAGAGTTTATTGCCGCGCAGATGATGCGCTTAAAAGATACACGCAGCCGAATCTCATTTGAGATCACAGAAACCTCAGCCATTACCGATTTCGAGAAAGCTGCACAATTTATGTGGAACCTTAAGGCCGCTGGCTGTAGTTTTTCGTTGGATGACTTTGGAAGTGGCTCTTCATCATTTTCGTATCTGCAACGCTTGCCGGTGGATTACATCAAGATTGACGGTGAGTTTATCCGGGATATTCTTAGCAATGATATGCACCGGGTAATTGTTGAATCTATTGTGCATATCGCGCGCAGAGCCAACATGAAAACTATTGCTGAATATGTCCAGACTATTGAGGTCTGTGATCTGCTAAAAGAGATTGGGCTCGATTATGCGCAGGGATCGTGCGTTGGTATGCCTCGCCCACTCAAAAGTCTGTTTGACGGGGAAACCACTGTTGTAAATAAGCAGCCTGCGCTAAGTTAAAGCCGGACTGAGCAGGGTCTTTAGAAACCTCTTCAAACCACCTTGCATAATTGTCGGTTATTTCCTGTAACCGAATATCTGGAAAATAGTGATCTCGCGACAGGTGTATAAATCTCAGGGTTTTGAAGCCATCAAACCAGTCATGGAACTGTTTTTTAAACGTGCTCTGGTTTGAGCAGTGGCTAAAACCGTGATCCAGAAACGTCTCCAGTTTTAAGGCGTTGAGGGTTTTGTATAAACGCTCCAGCTGTCCAGAGACGGGTGGTTTCGCTTCAGTATTTACACAATCATGCTGTGTTGTGGTGTCGAGAAGCGATTCAAGGGTCTGGTACAGACCAACTTGCTGATAATGTTTTCGGGCATGCCAGAGGGGTTCGATCAAGCGATGCCAACTGGCAAGATCGATAAAACTCTTAGGGTGGTAGAAACGGTAATCCTCCAGCGGTAGATCGAGTGCCTGTATGCTTTCCAGTGCCGGGCCTGTACCAAAGGGTACCCGTTTTGAAATACGTGCCTCAACCTGTACCACTGGCGATTCCAGCGAGTGAACTTTCCCCACCTTGGCCAGTTTGTTTAACAGATAAAAATCCTCTGCTCCCGCTCGTTTCGGAAAGCCCCGCACTTTTGCGTAGCTATCAGCATCGATACAGATCAAGCTGCCGATGGTCTGGAATCCATAACCTGAGCCGGCCCATTGAAGCGCTGCAACATAATAGCGAAGCCGAAATTCGTAGAGGTCGATTGCCAGCTGTAGTGTTTTATCGGGGCAATGATGCTGAAACGGGTAGATCAGCGCAGCAATACCGGCATGGCTGCTCGGCGGCTGAAAATAGTCTGGCGGCAACCTGACATCCGCATCGGTGGAGTGAATCCAGTGGTTGGCTATTTTCTTGTCGTAGATAAGTTTGCATGCGATATCCGAACCAATCTTTCTGGCTAGCCCAACCCCTTGCTCGTTCGGGATCTGTCGACCTGCACTGAATCGATCCACGACTAATAGTGAATTATTTGAGTCGGGAAGGCTGTAGAGTACGATTCCTGATTGAGTGGCCCATTCGCCAGTGTAGCGGCTCTGGAGTGCATCCCAGAGCTGTTGATCACGGCTGTCTTTAGTTGGCGAATCAGGTTGATTGATCACCAGAATAACTAGAGTAGCTCCATTGGTTTCCGGTAGCTGAAACAGGTCAAAAATGGCTTCTACGGGTTCGTCATGGCAGGGGATTACCAGAATATGGTCGAACCGATATGGAAAGTCGGTAAAGCGCTGGGTCTCGCACTCGGCGTAACGTTCCAGATATTTTTTGAGCGCCATTAAGCGGTACTAGTTTTATTCACTGCTCTAATGTAATGCGGCTCGGTCGGGTAGTTCTGCAACAATTGCGGCTTCAATATCGAGAAGCTCTTCAAGCCGTTGCTCTACATCTGCGGCGGGCAGGTATTGTTTGGCAAGCTCGATAAACAGATCCTTGTGTCGCTGTTCGGATTTGGTAATAGCGATATAAAACTCTTTGACCGGCCCTGCGTCCAGAGCCTGGCTGATCAGGCCAAAACGCTCGGCTCCGCGGGCCTCAACGATGCTGGCGATCAGCAGTTGATCTAGCATATATTCATCGCTGCCGCGGCGGATCGCCTTTCTAAACCGGTTGATATAGGGATCTTTGCTATCGGTACCCAGCGCCAGGCCACGAGCGTGAATCAGTTTGGTGACCTCGCGGAAGTGATTCAGCTCTTCAATAGCAAGGTTGGTCATGGCCGTTACCAGCTCGGCACGATCCGGGTAGTGGGAGAGAAGGTTTACCGCCATGCCGGAGGCTTTTTTCTCGCAGGAGGCATGGTCTAGCAGGAACTGGTCAAAGTCTTCCAGTACAGTTTCTGTCCACGAAAGAGGTGTCGCATGTTTCAGAGTGAATGTCATGTTCTTGCCAGGGCGGATAAAGCGGTGAGATTGTACGATGAATATAACTGCCGGGGCCCTTTCAGTTATTTGGGGCACCGGTAGTTATGGCGCTGTATTACGGCCTAGCTAACCTTCGCAGAGCCAGGTACCGAGTACCCTTCTTCATTACGGATCGACTCAAGATGATCGCGGATATACTCAATGCTCATCTGGTCAGCATCGGTCACACCCTGGGTTTCAGCTACGAATACCCTTGCGACATGGCCAGAGGCTGCAGCGTAAATTTCACCACTGATCTCACTGCTTTCATGGCAAAGATATGCGACGATTGGAGATACCAACGCAGGGTCCATTCCATCTGCCCGATCACCCAGCAGATCAACCGTCATGCGGGTTTTTGCGCCGGGGGCGAGGGTATTGACCTTGATGTTGTATTTAGCTCCTTCAATGGCCAGGGTGTTGGTGAGTCCAACAATACCCATCTTCGCCGAGGAATAGTTGGCCTGGCCAAAGTTACCGTACAGGCCGGACGAAGATGAGGTATTAATAACACGGCCGTAGTTTTGCTCGCGCATAATTTCCCATGCTGCGTGGGTAGGCCATACACAACCTTTCAGATGAACATCAATGACCGGATCAAACAGTTCCGGGGTCATGTTGCGGAAGGATTTATCCCGCAAAATGCCGGCGTTATTGATGATGATATGAACACCACCGAAATTGTCCACAGCGGTTTTGACCATGGCGATGCCGCCGGCCTGTGTCGCTACGGTATTGGAATCTGCTACCGCTTCTCCGCCAGCTGCTTTGATCTCCGCAACGACCTGCTCCGCAGGGCTGAGTGAAGAGCCAGTACCGTCAACACTGCCACCGAGGTCGTTGACCACTACTTTGGCGCCTCGGGAGGCGAGTAAAAGTGCGTGGGCTCGGCCAAGCCCACCCCCGGCTCCAGTTACGATCGCTATTTTCCCATCAAATCTGAGTTCTGACATCTTGATCTCCTTTGTTTTTGTTATTGGTGTGAAGTCTTTTTTCCGGAAAATTCGTTCCCTGTCTTCACGGTTGATGAAAGATGAATGTTTTGGTCACTCCCCTGCGGATGTTCTATCGCGCAGGAAGAGGTTCAATGGTATCTTGAATTGTCTCTAGCAGGTACCAATTTTATCGTTGAATCACATTCGTATAGTGCCGTTACCGCATGTTTGCCATGGTCAAATTACAGTGGCCAAAATACTGGTTGAGAGCTATATTTATCGGGCAAGCTTTGGTGTTGAACTGTCCGTGCGTACAACGCCTACTAAATTTGAGGAACTCTCTGATCAGTTTTTTGCTTTACAGTATTTTCAGTATCCAGTTGGCACTATCCGGTTTGGTGGTGGACAAAACTGATTTTATCGCTGATCTATCACCTTATCTAGAGGTTTACGAAGACACGTCTGCAAGTCTTTCGGTCTCTGAAGTAGAGAAAAAATACCAACAGGGTCTTTTTTTTCGGCCAGCGAATGACCGGATGTCATTTGGTTTGAGTTCATCCAGCTACTGGTTTCGGTTCAAAGTAGAGATGAAAACCGATAGTGATTTTCCGCTTTTGCTAAATTTGAAAAACCCTTTGCTGAGTATTGTGCATCTGTTTCGAGCAGATGACCTGGCAGGGAGTCGCTTCAGCCTCGTTATACCTCTTGCTGATGAACGGACACCGGTATTCATGCTGAAGCCAAACATGGTCGCGGCGGACACCTATTATCTGGAAGTGAGTAGTTTGGGCCCCATTCGCGTGCCGCTGGTTCTGAGCTCGGTAGCGGAATATCGAAGCCAGCAAGTGACCGAATACCTGATACTTGGATTGTTTTATGGGATCTGTTTTGGGTTAGGGGTATTTAATCTGTTTCTTTACTTTTCAACTCGCGAAAGAAGCTATCTAAGCTACGTATTGTTTGTAGCTGCGAGCGTCGGCTACAACATGGTAGTAGATGGTGCGGGGGATGTTTCAGAATCTGCGTCGAGGTTCATCATCGTAAGCCTTATTGCGCTGCAAGTAAGTGCAATAGCCCAACTGATGCGGGACTTTTTTAATCTTCCCGAGAAAGAGCCACTGCTAGATCGCCTCTGCAAGTACACGTCGATCGGATCGCTATCAGTGATACCGCTTGCCTGGGCTTTTGGTGCTGGCTCATTTGTAGGTCCGGTTCACGCATTTCTTTTGCCGGCAGGGTTATTGCTGTTGCTGGTCAGTATGAAACGATTGCAGGCTGGATTTAAGCCCGCGATCTATTTCCTGGCGGCATGGATATCGATCGTCATCATAGCTGCTGTACTGTCGCTTGATTTGCTCGGCTTTATCACGTTGAGTTTCTCAGCCCATGCATTCAAGGTTGGTGTGTTGTTACAGCTGCTGCTTTTTTCTTTCGCACTGGGGGGGCGAATCAATGGTCTGAATAGAACATTGAATGCCGAAATAATACAACGCATAGAAAATGAATCTGCCCTCCAGGATAGTGAAAAACGCTGGAGAACGCTTGGTGAGGCCGCATTTGAAGGCGTACTGGTTTTTGAAAACGGTCTGATTAAAGAGACCAACCATTCTATGGATGAAATGATGGGATATCCCACGGGTTCGGCCATTGGTACGAATGGATACCAACTGTTGGCGCCTGATAGCCGTGACGAGGCCAGGGACTGGATCTTATCGGATGTGCCAGGGCCGATTGAACTTCAGTTGCTACGGGGCGACGGATCGCAATTTTTTGCTGAAGTGAATGTGCGCCTGGATCGGGTTTCGGGGGATGGAGCAGGTAACATCCATCTGGTTGTCCTGAGGGATATTTCCGATCAAAAAATACAGGAAGATAAGCTGCGAAAAATGGCGCAGTACGATGCCCTGACTAACCTGCCGAACCGGGCATTGTTTCATGAGCGTCTCGAACATGCTGTCACCGCCGCCAAGAGAAAAGACAA
Source organism: Pseudomonadales bacterium (assembly GCA_019090315.1). Classification (GTDB taxonomy): domain Bacteria; phylum Pseudomonadota; class Gammaproteobacteria; order Pseudomonadales; family JAHRWD01; genus JAHRWD01. The sequence continues at coordinate 32,703 of JAHRWD010000103.1, read as the reverse complement.
GCATCATGCGGTGCTTTTTCTTGATCTGGATCGTTTCAAGAACGTTAATGATTCACTTGGGCATTCGACCGGCGATGAACTGCTGATAGAAGTGGCGAAGCGTCTTGTTAGCGGTACTCGCCCTGAGGATACTGTCGCCCGGTTAGGGGGCGATGAATTTGCCATCATGCTGGAAGATATCAGTAGTCTGAGAGTGGTGGTTACCGTCGCCCAAAAAATCCTGAGTCTGTTGAGAGAGCCGTTGGCGATTGCAGGTCATGAACTGGTAACCACCCCGAGCATAGGTATCGCTTTATATCCGGAAAATGGCAACACGGTCGAAGAGCTACTACGAAATGCCGATACAGCCATGTATCGCGCCAAAGGAAATGGCCGCAACTGTTACCAGTTTTTTACGCAGGACATGGACAGGCAAATGCTACAGCGATTGAAGCTGGAGGCTGATCTGCGGCATGCACTACAGTTTCGTCAGTTTATTCTGCATTTTCAGCCCCAGATCTGTTTTCGTACTGGTGAGGTAATTGGTGCTGAGGCGTTGGTGCGTTGGGACTCGGGCTTAGGCGGTATTCGATACCCCGGTGATTTTATTGAAGTCGCAGAGGAAACGGGCCTGATTGTTACGTTGGGGGAGCAAGTTATAGACATGGCCTGCGAGCAGTTAGCTGAATGGAAAAAATCAGGGATAGAGCTTCCTCACATAGCGGTCAACTTGTCGAGCAAGCAGTTTGGTAACGCCAATATGGTGCATTCTATTGAAACAATTTTAGAGCGTACCGGTGTGCGACCGGATCGGTTATTACTGGAAATTACCGAAGCTGCAATGATGGATGATGAGACGCGTGCGATCGGAGTGATGGATAAACTGAAGGCTATGGGTATACAGCTTGCGATTGATGATTTTGGGACTGGGTATTCATCTCTGAGTTACCTCAAAAATTTCCCGATTGATGAGTTAAAAATTGATCGCTCCTTTATCTCTGAAATGGTTGAAAATGAATCGGATCGTCGAATCGTTGCGTCGATTGTCGATCTGGCCAAACACCTTGATCTACGGGTAATAGCGGAGGGAATTGAAACACTGGAGCAGGCGGAGATACTTTCATCGATGCGCTGTGACAATATGCAGGGTTTCCTGTTTTCGAAACCGCTAGCGGCGGATCAGTTTTTCGAGCTGATTCAGCAACGAAAAATTGCTCATGGTGGCGTGATGGACGGGTGATCTGTATTGCCCATCTTTTTTCCTTGCCTGAAAGCAAAATCATCTCCCTAATATAAGGCCTCATCGTATTAGCATAGCTGTTCCGTTGGGGCGCTATCTGATAGGCTGCGCGTTTTTATATTGAATGGTCAGCAATGCCTTCGTCTAATTCAGAACCTGTTACTCCGAAAATCTCCACGGCTGAAAAATTCACTAGCTTGCTAAGGCGTTTGGCTGCCATGCTGTATGACAGCTTATTGGTAGCAGGCCTGCTAATGTTCGGGACATTGCTGGTGATGTTTATACGCTCTTTTTTTATTGCCGACGGCATGCAGGAAGTACCGAATACCGGTATCAGCGGCCTGATCTTTCAGATTTATCTAGTGCTGATCGTGGTGGGATTTTTTACTCTATTCTGGGTTCGCTCAGGTCGAACCCTGGGGATGCAGGCCTGGCGCCTTCAGGTCGAAAATCTACAGGGTGAACGGATTAGCGTCCGGCAAGCATTGATACGTATCTTTGCGGCAATGCTCTCTGCCGCCTGTGGAGGTCTGGGCTATTTATGGGTGGTGTTTGATCCTGAAGGTTGTGCATGGCATGACCGGATCTCCGGGACACGTATCCGATGGAGTCCGAAAGAAAAAAAATGAAATTATTCAGTTTGCCCTGAAATTCCTCTGCTCACGGTAAAAGATATAACCATCACCGAGCCTTGCTCAATCCTCTTAACCCCAGCGCTAACGCCAGCGTTGGTGGTATCAGGACCGCGATTAATGGTGAAAACCCAAATACGCCACTGGCGGGCCCCAGCAAATTCTGCATGATCATAAATACTAGCCCGATGATTACTCCAGACAGGATTCTAAGGCCAATGTTCACCTCACGCAGCGGACCAAAAATAAAGGAAATCCCCAACACGATCAGTGCGATGATCGAGAACGGTTGCAGTGATTTTTTCCAGAATGCGAGTTCATATTCTGAGGTATCAGCCCCCTGTGCTGTCAGGTAGCGGGTATATCGATAGAGCGCAGATATCGATAGCCGATCAGGATCCACTATCACCAGGCTGACGGTATCTGGAGACAGCTCCGTGTCCCATTTCTCGCTCACATACGATTGGTGCGTAACCCTTTCTTCGCTGAAATGAGTGGTGCTTATATCGTGTAACGTCCATTTGCCATGTTCATGGCGGGCACTTTTAGCGACCGAAATCCACTCTACCTTCAGGTTCTCATCTAATTGATAGCGAGTGATATGGTTGAGATTACCATTGGGTTGAACCGCCCGTACATGGAGGAATTGATCTCCGTTTCGTTGCCAAAAGCCGTACCGGTTGGCGATGCTAGCCCTGTTTGCCTGGGTGATGGCGCGCTGGCTTTGAGCATTTCTTTCCATTACCGGGGCGACGTATTCGCCGAGGATAAAGCCACCAAGAACCAGTACTAATCCGGGTTGTATCACCAGACGTACCAGCTTGGCCATCGAAACCCCCGAGGAGCGAATAGCCGTTAGCTCATGGCTACTGGCGAGATTGCCAAGCCCCATCAGGCAACCAATAAGACAACAAAATGGGATCAGCTCGTACAGGCGTCTGGGTAGTGTACCGAGTATGTATAGACCGATTTGAGGCAGCCCGTAGTTATCGGAAATATCTTCAAGCTCAGCCAGAAACGTGAAGATGAAATCCAGCCCACCAATGACCAGCAATACAAGGCACATGGCAGCCATTAGTTGCTTGAACAGATAACGATCGATGATAGAAAACAAAGCCCGCTAGCCCTTGTCGGAATCGTGCTGGATAGCTGGATTGAACAGCGTCCGTTTAATTGCCGGTCCGAAATAGAGAAGCAACCCGATCGTGAAGTACAGCAGGTGTACCGACCATATCCCTGGGTACGGATTTAGATCGCCTTTTTCAATCGAACTGCGGGCGAATGACAGCAGCATCAGATAGGAAAGATAAAGAATAATGGCTGGAAATATCCGTGCAAAACGCCCCTGACGTGGGTTTATTTTGCTTAGCGGGAATGCAATCAAACAGATGATGGGAGCAATGAATGGTAGTGAAAGCCGCCATTGCAGTAGTGCAATGTCATCGGTTTTTGATGAACTAAATAGCGCTGCACTAGAGATTGAATCACGTTTGCTATTGATGAATTCCGGGCTCGGTTCGCTGTATCTATGGTTCAGTTTCTCGAAATGGGTACTGCGATAGTCAAGCTGGCCTGGGGTGCCCTGGAGGTGAAAACCATTTTTTACCGTTAGATAGCCTATATTGGTTTTTTCATCGGTGAAAAAACTTCCTGTCTGTGCGGTGATCAGGGTTGACTGTAGTGATGGGTCGGAGCGGCTTTTTTTTGTGACCTGAGAGATAAACACAGTCCCGAAAGCATCCTGACCCTGCTGCCCGGGTTCCATGTAGATAACCGATCCCCGCGATCTTTGTTGGTGGAACTGTCCGGGAGCCAGGTGGGCAATGGATTGCCCTGACTGCTGCTGAATCAGTTTTTCAACATGCATGGCACCCCAGGGGCTCACGTATAGCGAGATCAAGCCGACGATCAGCGTTATCCCACAGGCTGCGCTGAAAGCCAGGCCAAACATTTTATGGGGGCTAATGCCGCAGGCATTGAGTACCGCCATTTCACTTTCAGAATAAAGGCGGCCGTAAACCATTAACAATGCGATGAAGAAAGACAGTGGTAGCACCAGCTCAAAAAAGCCGGGGAAGCGATATGCCATAATCGGGAACAGGATATCGGCAGCGAGTTTACCAGCCGCGGCATCGCCAAGGTAGCGACTGAAACGGCTGCTCATAATAATCAACAGCAACACCGCAGCAACCCCTGCTGTGGTAGCAATCAATTGTTTTAATACGTAACGAGATAAAATCAATAGCTTGTACTGGGTTGCCTGCAAAAAAGCCAATCAACCTCTCTGCATATGTGAAAATAGCGTGCTGAATGATGCATAAATTTAAAACATAATGTAGCGCTGGAGCATGTAAATAGGAGCCTTTTTTGAAAAGGCTATCGTCAATGGATGAAATAACCGTTTTATGCAGTGTTGCCAGCCAAACAAGCAAATAATAAGGTACAATTTCCCGATTGCACAGCTATTCCTGTGTTTCTGGATTCACGATCTAATGGAAGCCGCTAACAGAAGTCGGGCTCATTCTGTCCCCCAAGAACTTTAACAAGAGAAACCCTATGAAATATAGCGTTACAACCAGCAGTGTATTGAAGGCTAAAACCGACTGGTTAGTAGTAGCCGTTTCAGCGGATCAAAAGCCTGATGTGCTAAAGGGCCTGGATAGTGATGGCCTTAAATTGATCAAGGATGTATTAGCGACCGGGGATCTGAAGAAAAAGGCAGGTAGTGCCCTGGCCTTGCGATCGATACCCGGATTACCGGCAAAGCGCTTGCTGTTGGTCTCAACCGGAGAAAAAGATCAGCTGACCGAAAAAGAGTTCCGTGCGCTGTCTTCAACTATTTTGAAAGAGCTACGCAGTGGCAGTGCGAAGTCAGCCACTATATCGCTAGCGGGTATAGAAATTGAGGGTCGTTCATCGGACTGGTTGGTTCAGCGATTGGTGATTGATGCTGAATATTCAGGTTATAAATATGACACCACCAAAAGCCAATCTGCTAAATCGAGCCTCAATCAGGTGGCTTTTATCGTGGAGGAGCGCAAGCAGCTAAATAGTGCACAGAAAGCGATCGCTGCCGGCATGGCGATTGGATCCGGGGTGAACTATTCACGACAGTTGGGTAATTTACCGGGAAATATATGTACGCCAGCATTCCTGGCGAAAAGTGCGCGGGAGCTTGCACGTAAAAGCCCCAAATTAACGGTAAAAATCATCGACGAAAAAGAGATGAAACTGCTGAAAATGGGCTCGATGCTGTCGGTAAGTGCCGGCTCTGCGGAGCCAGCCAAGCTGATTGTATTTGAATATAAAGGGGCGCCCAAAACCGAGAAGCCACACGTATTGGTGGGCAAGGGCGTAACCTTTGATTCCGGTGGAATCAGCCTCAAGCCTGGGGCCGGCATGGATGAGATGAAATTTGATATGTGCGGTGCCGCCAGCGTGTTTGGTTCAATGGCATCATTGATTGAACTGACTCCAAAAGTAAATGTGGTTGGCATTGTCGGTGCGGTTGAAAATATGCCTAGCAGTACCGCAACCAAACCCGGCGACGTCGTCACCAGCATGTCGGGTATTACTATTGAAGTACTGAATACCGATGCCGAAGGGCGTCTGGTTCTTTGTGACATGCTGACCTACGCTGAGCGCTTTAAGCCCCAATCCGTTATTGATATCGCAACCCTTACCGGCGCATGCGTGGTCGCACTGGGTGGCCCTGCCACCGGAATGTTTAGCAATGATGATGAGCTTGCGAATCAGTTAACCGCTTCCGGCGAGCAGAGTGGCGATAGGGTCTGGCGCTTGCCACTGTGGGATGATTACCAGGATTCGCTCGATACTCCTTTTGCCGATATTGCCAACGTTGGTGGTCGTGCAGCGGGCAGTATTACCGCTGCCTGCTTTCTTTCGCGTTTTGCCAAAAAGTACAACTGGGCACACCTGGATATTGCCGGCAGCGCCTGGATTAGCGGTGGTATGAAAAAAGGCTCAACCGGCAGGCCAGTCGGTTTGTTGGTCGACTATTTGTTGCAAAAAGCCAAGTAGCGGATGACGGTTGCCTGAGTGGAAAGGGTTGATTTTTATCTTGTTGACGAAAGTCTGAGCGCTCAGCAGTTCGCATGTCGGCTGGTAAATAAAGCGTTTAACGCAGGCCTGACAATTCGTATCGAGATGGATACAGCGGAGCAAGTGCAGCAGCTGGATACGCTGCTGTGGGAATATCGTTCCGACTGGTTTATTCCCCATGATATTGGGATGGATGAAAATGGCGTCGCCTCCTTCATTCATGTGGCGGATCTGCCACGCCTGTCTAGCCCTGCGGATATGTTGCTGAACCTTGCATCGACAGCTCCCGACAACGGCGATAGCTATCAGCGTATCGCGGAAATAGTGCCCGATAATCCAGCTGAACGGCAGCCAATGCGCGAAAGATTTCGGTATTATAAAGAGCTTGGCCACACCCCGAACTACCATCCGATCAGTTAAAGGTTAACGATGAGTAAAGATCGAGATATTGGAAACGCAAAAGAGCTGATAGATGAGCTGGAGTCTCTGCATGGTTCTCTGGAAAAGGCTGTGGGCAATTCAGATGAGTCCCGCGGAGACGAGGCCCTTGCGTTAAGTGGGATCCCGATATTGCTCGATATCATCAAATCACCGGAAGAAAAGAAGCCTGAAAAGGAATCGGGAGGGAATCCGATATCAAATATCTATCGAAGAATACTCAAGCCGGAGCAACCCGAAAAACCGAGTCAGATGGACCTGTCGCTCATACCGACTATTTACCCCGAACAGTCTGATGAAGAAAACATGCTTAATTCAATGATTGATGGACTGGTCGTTAAATATTTGCCGGTCCTTGAGGCAGAGCTGCGCGCCAGGCTACGTGAAAGGTTTTCGGCGCCGACTGAAATTCATTAAAACCGGTTTACAAGGTTTTCGTGATCGAGCAAACCGGCACTATCTAACATATGACGCACAAACCCATTAACAAACTATTCAGGAAATAAACAAGCTTAATGAACAAGACGTATCAGCCCGAGGAGATTGAAAGCCATTGGTATAAAACCTGGGAACAGGCCGGTTATTTTGCCCCGGATGGCGAGGGTGAGCCTTACTGCATCATGATTCCACCGGCTAATGTGACCGGTAGTTTGCATATGGGCCATGCGTTCCAGTACACCATTATGGATCTGCTGATTCGTTACAAACGCATGTCCGGCTCCAATACATTGTGGCAAATGGGTACCGATCACGCCGGTATCGCCACTCAAATGGTGGTTGAGCGTCAACTTAACGCTGAAGGGATGACACGCCATGATCTGGGTCGAGAAAAGTTTCTTGAGAAAACGTGGGAATGGAAAGACAGATCCCACAGCCATATAACCCAGCAAATTCGTCGTATGGGAGCATCGGTAGACTGGGGGCGGGAACGCTTCACTCTTGATGACGGGTTATCCGATGCGGTCAGCGAGGTATTCGTAAGCCTGTTTGAAGAGGGTTTGATCTACCGCGGCAAACGACTGGTGAACTGGGATCCCGCTCTGCACACAGCGCTGTCAGATCTGGAGGTGATCTCCGAAGAGGAGAACGGCTCTCTTTGGAGTTTTCGTTATCCATTAGAAGATGGTTCGGATCATGTGATTGTGGCCACTACTCGCCCGGAAACCATGCTTGGCGATACTGCGGTAGCAGTACACCCGGACGATGAGCGTTACGCAGATTTAGTGGGTAAGCAGATCAGATTACCCCTGACGAATCGGTTGATCCCTATTGTTGCGGATGATTACGTTGACCCTGAATTCGGCAGCGGCTGCGTGAAAATTACACCCGCCCATGATTTTAACGATTACGATATCGGCAAACGCCATGATCTTCCGATCATCAATATATTTACCGACAGCGCCGCTATCAACGACGCCGCGCCAGAAAAATATCGCGGGCTGGATCGCTTCGACGCACGTAAACAGGTATTGGCAGACCTCGAAGAGCTAGGCCTGTTGGAAAAAACCGAAGACCACAAACTCAAAGTACCTCGGGGTGACCGCAGTGGACAGGTGGTCGAACCTTACATGACCGACCAATGGTACGTAGCGGTTGAGTCACTGGCTGGCCCCGCCATCAAAGCGGTAGAAGATGGCGATATCGAATTCGTGCCGAAAAACTGGGAGAACACCTATTTTTCCTGGATGCGTGATCTGCAGGACTGGTGCATCAGCCGTCAGCTTTGGTGGGGGCACCGTATTCCCGCCTGGTATGACGAGCAGGGCAATGTCTATGTTGGCCGCAGTGAACAGGAGGTTCGGGAGAAGCATAAGTTGGCGGATGATCTGAAGCTGGATCAGGACAATGACGTACTGGATACCTGGTTTTCATCAGCGCTATGGACTTTCTCAACCCTTGGTTGGCCAGAGAAAACTGAAGACCTTGAGAAATTTCATCCCACCGATGTGCTGGTCACTGGCTTCGATATCATCTTCTTCTGGGTCGCCAGAATGATCATGATGACGCTCAAATTTACCGGTGAAGTACCTTTCAAAAAGGTTTACGTGCATGGCCTGGTGCGGGATGGTGAAGGCCAGAAAATGTCGAAGTCGAAGGGCAATGTGCTGGACCCGATCGACCTGATCGATGGCATTGAGCTAGAGCCGTTAGTAGAAAAACGCACCGCCAACATGATGCAGCCAAAGCTGGCAAAACGTGTAGCAAAAGCCACTCGTAAAGAGTTTGCCGATGGTATTCCCGCCTACGGTACTGACGCGATTCGTTTTACCTTCTGCTCACTGGCGACAACTGGCCGGGATATTAACTTCAGCCTCGATCGAACCGAAGGCTACCGCAATTTCTGCAACAAGCTCTGGAACGCAGCCCGTTATGTGCTGATGAACACCGAAGAGCATGATTGCGGATTAACGTCAGATGTTGAGCTGGGTTTGCCCGAGCGATGGATCATATCGCGCTTACAGGATGCTGAACTAAAGGTAACCGAATCGATCGCCGCTTATCGTTTTGATCTGGCCTCCCAGGCCATTTATGAATTTGTCTGGAATGAATACTGCGACTGGTATCTGGAGCTATCGAAGCCGGTACTTTGGTCGGAAGATTCTACCCCGCAGCAATTGGCGGGTACGCGCCAAACCTTGATCAAAGTACTAGAAGCGATCCTGCGTCTCGCACATCCATTGATTCCCTATATTACCGAAGAGATCTGGCAGCGGGTTGCACCCCATGCGGGCGTCGAAGGCGACAGTATTATGCTGCAGCCTTTCCCGGTATTTGATGAAAGCAAGGTCGATAAAAACGCTGAAGCGGATATCGAGTGGCTCAAAGCCGTGATCACTGGAATCAGGAATATCCGCGGAGAGATGGATATATCACCCGCCAAAGCGTTGCCGATTTTTTTCAAAAATGGTGATGCTAGCGATGAGCGTTGTCTCGAGGAAAATCGATTGCTGCTCATGTCTTTGGCCAAGCTCGAAAAAATCGAATGGCTGCAAATCGAGGACGAAGCACCGGTTTCCGCGACCCAGTTGGTTGGCGATATGGAGCTGCTAGTTCCCATGGCTGGCCTAATTGATACGGATGCTGAAATCGCACGCCTCGATAAAGAGATCAACAAACTTGAGCAGGAGGTTAAACGAATCTCCGGCAAACTAGGCAATCAGAACTTTGTAGCGAAAGCGCCCGCTGAAGTTGTCGCCAAAGAGCAGGCCAAACTCGATGATAGCGAAAGCGCTTTGCAAAAGTTACAGGAAAAACTGGAAGTGATTAAAACCCTGTAACCGACGTACAGGGTGTAAATTAAAATTAGTTTGATGGCTAACTAACTTGCACAGAGTCACTGTTTTAGTATACGTTAGTGCTATCAATAAACCGTCTTGCTATTGCGCTATTTTGCGCACTAGGGCGGGTTGCTGCATCGATAATAACGAATAATAAATAGCACGAATTCACACACCCCTTTGCTCGCTGGCTGTAACGCAGTTAACACAGAGAGGTAAAAAAATCAGGTTAGTTTTGATCGGTTACTTAAACAACCGACGACAGCTTTGTTCCGTCAATGCAATCAGGAGGCACAATGGAATCCGTTCAATACCATGCCCCTCAATCACTTGAGGAAGCAGTTCCACTATTAAAACAAGCGCGGCAAACACCTAGCCGAATACTGGCTGGTGGTACCGATCTTCTTATTCAGATGCGCGCCGGGGTTAAGTCTCCAGAGATGCTCATCGACATTAAAAAAATCCCTGAAACCACCGGCTTTGAGATCGGTGCTGACGAGATTCGCCTTGGAGCGGCAGTGCCCTCAGCGGTGATGGACGAAAGCCCAGAGCTTCATCAGCAACTGCCCGGCGTGGTCGAAGGCATGGAGCTGATTGGATCGACTCAGGTGCAGGGTCGTGCGACTCCCGGTGGTAATTTGTGCAATGCGTCGCCTGCGGGTGATGGCGCACCAGCGATGATCGCTTCAAGTGGCCAATGTGTGGTTTTTGGCCCGAACGGTGTACGGACTATTCCGGTAGAAGAGGTCTGCACTGCACCCGGACGTACCTCTTTGGCAGACGATGAGTTTATCCAGGAGTTTAGATTCCCAACTCCGAAGGCAGGTCAGGCGGATGCCTATCTGCGTTTTATACCGCGTAACGAAATGGATATCGCGGTAGTCGGCGTAGCCGCCAACATTACCGTTGATGCCGGTGGAATCTGTACTGCCGCCAAGGTGACATTAGGGGCTGTCGGGCCAACGGTTGTGATCGCAACCGAGGTTGCGGAGCTATTAGTTGGCACCAAGCTGGATGACGCTACGTTGGAAAAGGCTGCTGAAATCGCATCCGGTTTAGGAAGCCCTATTTCAGACAAACGCGGTACTGCTGAATTCCGTCACCGAATCGCTGGCGTATTAACTCGCCGCGTTATCAAAATTGCAGCAACACGCGCCGGGGAGAGATTGTAATGAGTAAAGCCCACGTAACGACCACCATTAACGGTGATGTAGTTGAATACCTGTGCGAGCCAGATCAAAGCATGCTTGAAGTTCTCAGGGATAACCTTGAACTTACAGGCACTAAAGAAGGCTGTGCTACCGGAGATTGCGGCGCATGTTCTGTGAGCCTTGATGGCCGACTGGTTTGTTCCTGTCTGGTACTGGGCGTAGAGGCTGAAGGAAAGCAGATCGAAACCATTGAAGGCATTGCCGATGGTTCCGAGCTTCATCCGATCCAGCAAAAATTCCTGGAAAATGCCGCATTACAGTGCGGTATTTGTACCCCTGGTTTTATTGTCGCTACTAAAGCACTGCTGGCGAAAAACCCTGATCCAACCGAAGAGGAAGCACGTTATTTTCTTGCGGGCAATCTCTGTCGTTGCACCGGTTATGACAAAATTATCCGTGCGGTACTGGATGCCGCCGCTGAAATGCGAGGAGCTGCATCATGAGCACAAATAAGGATTATAAATGGGTTGGAACGAGTCCTATTCGCCCCGATGGCGCGGACAAAGTAACCGGAAAAGCGGCCTTTGGCGCGGATAAGAATCTGCCAGGCATGTTACATGGGAAGATTTTGCGCAGCCCCTATGGCCACGCGAAAATTAAGTCGATCGATACCAGTGCTGCGGAATCTGCCCCTGGCGTATTAGCGGTGATGACCTCTAAAGATCTGCCTGACCTTGCCTCAGAGATGGGTGAAGCTGGTGAGTCAGCAGTTGATTTTCGGGATCTGTCGCAAAACATACTGGCTGCTGGCAAGGTGTTGTATCACGGTCACGCGGTTGCTGCGGTAGCTGCGACATCGCCGAAATTGGCGAAGCAAGCCCTGAAGCTGATTAAAGTTGAATATGAGGAGCTGCCCGTCGTACTGGAAATTGAGGATGCGATGGCGGACGATGCGCCTATTCTTCACGAAAACCAGTTTACTCCCGGCGGCTCCCAAGATAAGCCATCCAATATTGCGGGAAAAATGAAGTTGCCCCGTGGCGATATCGAAAAAGGTTTCGCAGAAGCCGATGTGATTGTTGAGCGTGAATTCACTACCCCGACGGTTCACCAGGGTTACATTGAGCCCCATGCGGTAACTGCATCGATGAGCGCATCTGGCCATGCTGATGTGTGGTGTTGTACTCAGGGCGCGTTTGTTGTGCGTGCCATGACCGCAAAAGTGCTGAATATGGATGTCGGCAAGGTTAAGGTTACGCCGAGTGAAATTGGTGGCGGCTTTGGCGCTAAAACCACAGTCTACCTGGAGCCAATTGCGGTGAAGCTATCGGAGATGTCCGGTCGACCAGTCAAAATGGTAATGGATCGCGAAGAGGTGCTTCGTGCTACAGGGCCAACCTCTGCATCGGTTATCAAGATCAAACTGGGTGCAACCAATGATGGCAAGCTGGTGGCTGCAGAAGGAACGCTGAAATACGGTGCTGGCGCATATAAAGGTTCACCGATGGGCCCTGGCTGCATGTGCGTATTTGCCAGTTACGAAATCCCTAATTTTGTTGTTCGTGGCTTCGATGTGGTTCTGAACAAGCCCAAGGTTGCAGCCTACCGGGCACCAGGTGCGCCAATGGCCGCGTTCGCAATGGAATCCGTGATGAATGAGATGGCGGGCAAGCTGGATCTGGATCCGATCGATTTCAGACTGGAAAATGCCGTGAAAGAGGGTTCGGTTGCGGCCTATGGCCCTAAATTTCCGGCGATTGGTTTTGTTGAAACACTCAAAGCAGCTAAAGAACATCCTCACTACAGTGCACCATTGGGTAAAAATCAGGGTCGTGGTGTTGGTACTGGGTTCTGGTTCAATATTGGTATGCAATCCAGCGCCACGCTTAACGTCAACGAAAGTGGCAGCGTTACCCTGATTACCGGTAGTGCAGATATCGGCGGTTCTCGTGCTTCAATGGCACTGTTTGCTGCTGAAGAATTAGGCATCGACTATGATCTGATTACGCCTCTGGTGTCGAATACCGAAGAAGCAGGGTATTGCGATGTTACCGGCGGCAGCCGAACCACCTTTGCTACAGGAATGGCGGTGGTTAAAGCTTCCAAAAATCTTGTCGCGAATATGAAAAAACGAGCGGCCAAGACATGGGGTGTAGAGGTGGACGAAGTGCTTTGGCAGGATGGCCAGGCTGTTCCTCCATTCTCCTCCGGGAAAAACCCCATGAGCATGGCTGAAATTGCAGCTAGCGCCGCTAAAACCGGCGGCCCACTGACAGCCAGTGCTTCGTTAACCGCACAGGGTGCTGGTGCAGGATTTGGCGTACATATCTGCGATGTTGAAGTAGACCCTGAAACCGGTAAGACCGATGTGATTCGTTACACCGCAATACAGGATGCGGGCAAAGCAATTCACCCAGCCTACGTTGAAGGGCAATATCAGGGTGGCGCAGCGCAGGGTATCGGTTGGGCATTGAACGAAGAGTATGTATACAACGACAAAGGTGTATTACAGAACTTCGGTTTCCTTGATTACCGGATGCCGGTTGCTAATGACCTGCCGATGATCGATACAGTGATTGTTGAAGTACCTAACCCTGCTCATCCCTATGGTGTGCGTGGTGTTGGCGAAACTCCAATTGTGCCACCTTTGGCTGCTGTAGCTGAAGCGGTTAATAATGCGGCGGGTGTTCGCATCACTGATCTGCCGATTTCACCACCGCGGTTGTTGGCGGAAATTGACGCCAAGTAACAGGTGGCGAAGCACGTTAAAAGCCAGAAAGGTCAATCTGTAATAACCCATGTTACAGGTTGACCTTTCTTTTGACCTTCAAGAGTTCAGTTCTGGGCTCGAATCCCTCGAAGTTGAGGCCACTAATATTCGTGAGCTGTTAGCACAGTTAGATATTCGTTTTCCCGGTCTGGGAGCTAAGATCGAAAAGGATATGGCGGTCACCATTAACGGTGTGATCTATCAGGAGACCCTGATCGAGCCAATTGAAGATGGCAGCGAGATCTATTTTATTCCAAAAATCGGTGGTGGTTAGGCTCGGAGATAGGGTGAGTGGTAGTGATGCTGAAATAAATAGAGTGTTAATAAAACCTGGATAGGCTCATTAACACTCCTGTTTTGTCGCAGACCTTGATGCTAGCTAGATGGGGCCTGCGTCTATTTTTTCTTTCTCAGGGCGCTAAGTCCGAGTACTCCCAAACCAAACAGCGCCAATGAAGATGGCTCAGGTATTTTGGAAGAAATTGAACCACCGGTAGTTTGTCCAGCGGCAAGTACAACGAATGGTGAGTGCGGCACCAGATCACCATCTTCACTGGTTACGCTAAAGCCCTCTACAGGTGTATCTCCTGTGGCGCCAATTTCAGCACCTTCATCGCCGACAAATAAGGCGAAAAAATCGATCTCTTCTTCGGAAATTTTATCGTAACCGACAAATGTATCCCAGGGAATATCGAACAAATCTTGAGCTTGATCGACCCATTGATCGCTAGTTCCGGTAGTCCCAGTCCAGCCTTCTGGAGCTGAAGCGCTGTAGCTAGTTCCAGGAATGCCATCAAAGCCGACCGCAAACGCGGACACGGGATCAGCATCTTCTTCAACCTGAAGACTGAAATCCAGCCCACCAGACAGGTTCCCAAGTTCATATATCTGGTAACCGTAAGAGATGCCTATGCTCACATCAAAACCATCCATGAGTGCATTGGCGTTGGTTGAAATTCCGATGAAGAGGAAGGCTACAGCTTTGGTTATGTTTTTCATTACGATTTTCCTGCTATCCAAGCGATTTTTTTGTTTGCAAAGCGTGGTTGTCTAGCTGTATTGCTTTTTCATGCTAGTAGCTTTGTCGGTAAGCATTAATTATGCCAAAATTGTAACCTATTGTATTTGAAAGGTTTTGTTGGTTCTGTAAGTATTTCTTACAGTTTTGTGTAAAAAAATTGGACGATTTTTGATCAGTCGGGTTCAATGTATCTGTTCGGGTCGATCAATATCCTTCAGTATTCCGATGTCTCCGGTATCAATTTTGTGAGCCAAATGCAGGTTTTCCTGAACAATACGTTTTCCACCTCTATCTCCCGTGAGTTTTTTTAACTCTGAAAAATAACATCTCCCAAAACCCACGGGGTTGCCTGTTTTCCCTTGAAAACGCGGCACTACCAGGTTGTGTCGCTGTAGCGCGCTGAGCAGCACCTGTAACGTGCTGGTTTGTACGTAGGGCATATCCGCGAGCATGACCAGGCAGCGGTTAGACTCTGGATCATGTTGTTCGAGAAGTTGAATGCCATCCGCGAGGCTATGCCCCATGCCAAGATGAGCATTCTTTGCAATATGGGCGGTAACCCCGCGGTCCGAAAGTGATTTCTGCAACGGCTCATCCCCTGCAGCCAAAATTACCCTTATCAGGTGTTTCCATGGTGTTGCTTTTTCCAGCGTGGTTTCAAGTATAGATTTATTATTGAGTATCGCCTGCCGTTTGTCTGATCCAAACCGGCTACTGCTCCCCGCCGCCATTACAAGAATGGTGGTGTCGGTGATCTGGATGCGATTCATCGGGCAAGCGTATCGAGCTGGAGTTGTTTTCGTACCTGAATCAGTTCAGCAATGATGGATATGGCGATCTCCGGGGGTGACTTGCTTCCGATGTCCAGGCCCACCGGGCCCTTGAGTCGGCCAATCTCTTGATCAGTTAGTTCTAGTTGTTTGAGTCGATTGATTCGTGCCTGGGAGGTACGCTGTGAGCCAATCGCACCGATATGGAAGGCTGGCCCTTTCAAGGCTTCCATCAAGGCCATATCGTCAATGCGCGGATCATGGGCAAGGGTGATGACGGCGCAGTAACCATCGGTCGCATGCTCCCGCACCAGGTCATCCGGCATGCCCTGGATCATGGTAGCGCCCATTACCGGCCATTGATCAATGATCTCTTGCCTCGGGTCACAGACCAACACCTGAAAATCTACTGACTGAGCCATCTCGGAAAGGTAAGTTGCGATCTGCCCGGCTCCTATTAATAAGAGTCGGTAGCGTGGTCCGAAGTATTGGGTAAGGTGTTGTGCATCGATCGACAGGGGTTGGTATTGATCAACGGTTTCGATTGTCTGTATCCCAGACATGAGGTCGAGCGTTCGTTGGATGCAACGCCTTGAATCTAATGCCTCTAAAATACCGCGAAAACCATTTTGGTTTCCATCACTAGAGAATACTGGCTCTGCAAGTACTTCGAGCCGGCCGCCACAGGGTAATCCAAGGCGGTCAGACTCAGATTTGCGGACGCCGTAACGTATCTGTTCTGGCCCTGTTGCTGCGTGCTCGCTCCTCAGCAGTTTTTCAATTAGATCTTCCTCAACACAGCCACCGGAAAGTGAGCCGGTCACTTCACCCTTTGAGTTGCAGGCCAGCAATGAGCCAATCGGACGGGGCGAGCTGCCCCAGGTTTTCACAATGGTGCAGAGCCAGCAGTCGAGTTGTTGGTCCAGCCACTCCGTTAGTGTGGCGATCACCTGATGATTGATTGAATCCATGCAATAAAAACTTCTTATGATTTGCTCTGATTGTATCAATGATACACAGGCGCTTAAACATCGCGATGATTCTATGAATTGGGCCGGCAACCGATATACAATCAGAGGGTTAAAAAACTCAAATAACAATTAATGTATCGGAGATGAAAATGAGCAACGAATTCAAAGACAAGGTTGTTTTGGTAACCGGCGCGGGAGCGGGTTTGGGTAAGGCCCACGCACTACAGTTTGCAGAGCGCGGCGCAAAGGTTGTGGTTAATGATCTCGGTGGTTCTGTGACCGGCGGTGGTTCCGGCGATGCAGCTGATGAAGTCGTTGCGGAGATTCGTGCAGCTGGCGGTATTGCGATTGCCAATAAAGGTTCTGTAGCAGACCGTGCCGATGCAGCGGGTATGGTTCAGGATGCAGTAGATGAGTTTGGTACTATCGATATCGTCGTCAATAATGCGGGTATCGTTCGTGATCGTTCGTTTAAAAAGATGACATTGGATGATTTTGATCTGGTAATGCAGGTTCATTTGACCGGTACCGCTTATGTGACCCACGCTGCCTGGCCGATCATGTATGAGAAAAACTACGGTCGAATCGTATTCACCAGCTCAGGTTCAGGCGTGTTCGGTAATTTCGGTCAGGCGAACTATGCGGCTGCCAAAATGGGTATGGTCGGTATGATGAATGTACTGGCTCTTGAGGGTGCCTCCCATAACATTAAAGTGAACTGCCTGTGCCCCGGCGCAGCCACTCGAATGACCGCTACTATTCCGGGCCGAGATGAAAATGTCGAAACACCCGATCCAATTCGTGCGCCAGGGCTGGTAACGCCAGCGGTATTGCTGATGTGTGCTGATGATGCGCCTACTGGAAAAATTATCCAGGGTTCAGGTGGTCGATTCACCCAGGCGGCTGTTTTCGTAAACAAAGGTGTTGAACTGGGTCTTGAAGCAAGCATGGAAACGATTACCGCTAATAAAGATACGCTTCTTGATATGAGTGCAGCGAAACCCGGTGCGCTTCGAAAACCTGTCACCAAATAGAGACCCTTGCCTGAGAGCAAAATCATCTCTCGTGCAAAGGTCTCAAATAATATTTTCTGACTGTACCCCTGTCACCGCTGGGTGGCAGAGGAGCCCTAAAAATAATAACAATATGGACGAGCGTCAATATGATTACCGATAAGCCAATAACCGCCCCCGGTGGCATTAACCCAACTGCGAAAGCAATCGCAGACATGGCTGAGCCTCTGATGGGAGAAGACCCCGCTGCATTGCGTAGTTCACGCCCGGATGAAAACCCCCTTGCACCACCCGCGCGAGATCTGGCCAATATCAGTGATAGGCTATTATCTGGCCCCGGCGGAAGCCTGCCGGTTCGAATTTATGAGCCAAAGGAATTCACTAGCCGAGCGGCGCTAATCTACTATCACGGTGGTGGTTTTGTATTGGGTAATATTGATGGTCACGACACCGTTTGCCAGACACTGGCGGCGGAATCGGGTTACCTGGTGATCTCGGTTGAATACCGACTGGCACCGGAAACCAAATATCCAGGTGCAGTGGATGATGCATATTTTGCCTACAAATGGGCAGTGAATAATGCGGATGAGCTGGGTGTAGCGGCCGATAGAATAGCCGTTGGAGGCGATAGCGCTGGCGGAAATCTGGCGATTACAACAGTACTGAAGGCGCAGGAAGCGAAGATTCAACAACCCAGCTATCAGCTGCTCTATTACCCCGTCACCGATGCCGGGTGCGATACCGGTTCCTACACCGAATTTGCTGATGGTTATTTCTTGACTAAGGAAACGATGGAGTGGTTTTTTGACCACTACCTGGCGGATCCCGAGCATGTCAAAGAACCCTTCTGCTCACCGTTGCGGGCTACTGATCTTTCCAATATGCCGGAAGGCATCGTCTTTACTGCTGGTTTTGATCCCTTGCGTGATGAAGGACATGCCTACGCGGTGGCATTGCAGGAGCATGGAATCAATATCCCGCATTACTGCTTCTCTGACATGATCCATGGTTTTATCTCGTTTGCCGGTGGTGTCGAAGCGGGCATGACGGCGCTGGAGATGGGGGCGAACGGCCTACGGGAACATCTAAAATAGAATCGTTTTTTAACTATCTTTGATCCATACGCGAGACAACTCCAAAGCGGATTGTCTCGCGTGCAATTCATCACCGCTGCTGTAAAATTCCCCTCCTGTAACTTTCCCCGAACACTTTGGATTTGCGGCAAATGAAATGCCCAGTCCGGTAACCAATTAATACTGGAACTCTCTTTGAATATTAGCCAACTACTGGCCGACGAACTCGGTCTTGCTCTTCCCCACGTAAACGCTGCTATCGATATGCTGGATGATGGCGCGACTGTTCCTTTCATTGCTCGGTATCGAAAGGAGCAAACCGGTGAAATGAGTGATGAAAGCCTGCGTAACCTGCAGACCCGGTTGAGCTATCTTCGAGAGTTTAAAGAGCGCCGTGAAGTGGTGCTGAAAAGTATCGATGAGCAGGGCAAGTTAACCGCGGAACTGAAAAAATTGATTCTCGCTGCGCAAACCAAAACGGCCCTTGAAGACCTTTATCTGCCCTACAAACCGAAGCGAAGAACCAAGGGTCAGATAGCTATCGAAGCGGGCCTGGAACCACTGGCGGCGAGCCTGCTGGAAAACCCCGAGCTGGAGCCAACCACTGAAGCGGAAAAATTCCTCAATTCAGAAGCGGGATTTGAAGATACGGATGCGGTGCTGCAGGGCGCTAAATATATTCTGATGGAGCAGTTTGCAGAAAATGCTGAGCTGCTAGCGAATATTCGCGAACAGATGTGGCAGAAAGGCGAGATTCGAGTAAAAGTCGTTGAAGGGAAAGAGAGCGAAGGTGAAAAGTTCAGGGACTATTTTGACTTTAATGAGAAAATCAAAAAAATTCCCTCCCACCGTATGCTGGCGGTGCTACGGGGCCGTAAAGAAGGGTTTCTGAATTCGACCATCGATCTTGATTATGACGAAGCCCTGAGTCACCCCTGCGAAGCACAGATCGCACTTTGCTTTGGCATCACTGATAACCAACGTCCCGCCGATAAATGGCTAAAAGAGGTGGTTCGCTGGTGTTGGCGTATCAAACTCTCCTCCAGTATTGAAGTAGATTTGATGGTGCAGTTGCGCCAAGCTTCGGAGCTTGAAGCGATTGAAGTCTTCGCTTCGAATCTGCACGATCTGTTGCTAGCAGCACCGGCGGGCCCTCGCGTTACGCTAGGGCTTGATCCTGCTTATCGAACTGGCGTAAAAACCGTTGTGATCGATCAGACCGGTAAAGTGCTCGATCATGTCGCGATCTTTCCTCATAAGCCACAAGGTCAGTGGGATAAATCCCTCGCCGAACTAACTGCACTGTGCAAGAAACACAAAGTGGATCTGATCGCGATTGGCAACGGTACCGCATCTCGCGAGACAGACCAACTTGCATTGGAATTGATCAAGAAAAATCCGGAATTAGATCTCACCAAACTGGTGGTCAGCGAAGCAGGAGCATCGGTCTATTCCGCATCGGAACTGGCGAGCCAGGAATTTCCAGATCTTGATGTGACGGTGCGCGGTGCGATCTCGATAGCTCGGCGTTTACAGGACCCGCTTGCTGAGCTGGTAAAGGTCGATCCAAAAGCGATCGGTGTTGGCCAATATCAACACGATGTAAACCAGACCCAGCTGGCGGGTAGTCTGGATAACGTGGTTGAAGATTGTGTGAACGCAGTGGGAGTTGATCTAAACACCGCATCGGCGGCGCTACTGTCCCGTGTTTCCGGTATGAACAAAACCGTAGCCAGTAATGTGATTGAGTTTCGTGAGCAGAATGGTTTGTTTAAAAACCGTAAAGAGCTGCTCAAGGTACCACGTCTTGGTGAAAAAGCCTTTGAGCTGGCCGCAGGGTTTCTACGAGTGCGGGGTGATAACCCACTGGATAATTCCAGCGTGCATCCCGAATCCTATTCGGTGGTTACAGCCATTGCTGCCGGCAACGACAAATCAGTGGTCGATATATTAGGTGACAAGGCCTTCCTGCGAAAGTTGAAACCCGGCGACTATGTCAGCGATGCAGCGGGGGAACCAACCGTGCGGGATATTATTGCCGAGCTGGAAAAACCCGGCCGGGATCCTCGGCCAGAGTTTAAAACCGCCAGTTTCCAGGAGGGGGTGGAAAAACTCAGCGACCTTAAAGAAGATATGATTCTTGAAGGCGTGATCACCAACGTCACCAATTTTGGTGCTTTTGTGGATGTCGGTGTTCATCAAGATGGCCTTGTGCACATTTCCGCGCTGTCGGAACAGTTTATAAAAGACCCACGAAGCGTGGTGAAAGCCGGTGATGTGGTGAAGGTTAAAGTGATGGCGGTGGACGTTCAGCGTAAGCGTATAGGCTTGAGCATGCGGCTATCCGACCAAGCCCAGGACGCTGAAAACAAAGCAGATAAAAATAGTGGAAAGGGTAGAGCCGATAGCCAACGCGGCAAGCCGGGTGGAGCAGGGAAGTCCCAAAACAGAAAAGCTAACAATAAAAACTCCCAGCCAGCAAAATCACAACAACCCACGGGTGCGATGGCTAATGCATTGGCGGCGGCGTTAGCCAAAAAATAGTCACTCCGCAAACCAAAAAGCCGCGTGTTAACACGCGGCTTTTTGGTTTGTAACGGCTCTAACGGAGAGTGGAGTTAAGGGTCTACGAAATTATTTTTCCACTCTCGCATTTCTGCAAACACTTCAACTGGTGAAGAGAGACTTTTGCCGCTGTGAGCTTCAATGGAGGCTTTGACACCTTCGTCATCACAGCGCAGGAATGGGTTAGTATCTTTTTCGATATAAAGGATGGTTGGCACAGTAGGTTTTTTGTGGCGGCGTTTGGTGGAGGTTCTGCTTTGACGGTCTTTGATGCTTTGATCATCGGGGCTGACAGCTCTGGCAAAATAGAGATTTGACTGGGTGTATTCGTGGGCACAATAAACCTGCGTATCTTTATGTAGAGCCGCGAGTTTGTTGAGCGAATTGTGCATCTGCTCCGCGGTGCCTTCAAAAACCCTACCGCAGCCACCTGCAAACAGGGTATCACCACAAAATACCGCAGAGTTCTCTGCATTGTCGTAGATGAAAGCGATGTGATCCAGCGTGTGCCCCGGGATTTCGATCACCTTAAAGCTGCTGCCTGCCGCTTCTACGGTATCACCCTCTTTTACTTGTTGGGTTAACTCCGCAATTTTATCGTTAGCGGGGCCAATAACCGGTACGTTTTTGTGCTCCAGTAGCTTGGCAATACCACCGGTGTGGTCGGGGTGATTATGGGTGATCAAAATTCCGGCAAGCTCTTCACCGGTGCTAGCCAGTTTATCCAGTACTGGTTGTGCATCACCGGGATCAACGACCCATGCCTCTTTGGTATCGGGATTGCTGATGGCCCAGACGTAATTATCGGTAAAGGTCAAAATAGGCGTGACTTTTAGCATGATGAAACTCCTTTTTTTATAATGTTTTTATTCGGTTTGTTTCAGGCTTTTTTATTGAGCGGTGTAACCACCATCGATAACCAGTTCAGAGCCGGTCACAAAGGACGATTCGTCCGATGCCAGATACAAGACACCGTTGGCGATATCCTGTGGAGCGCCCAATCGGCCAATTGGGTGCAGGCCGATCAGATGTTGCCGAGCAGCATCGCCGGTTGGGCCGTCGAAAATCTGCTGGATCATCGGCGTATCAATAAATCCCGGATGAACTGAATTAACACGAATACCGTAACCGGAATTTGCACAGTGCAGTGCCGCTGATTTGGTCAATAGTTTTACGCCACCTTTACTGGCATTGTAGGCTGCGCTGCCCGCCGCACCGATCAGTCCCATAATGGAGGAGATATTGATGATCGATCCACCACCGGTTTGTTTCATTGAGCGAATAGCGTGTTTGGTTCCCAGGAATACCGCATCGAGGTTGATGCTCATCAGGTGATTCCAATCTTCCAGTGTGCCATCTTCGGCGTTGCCACCCGTTGCAATACCGGCGTTGTTAACAAGAATACTGAGGCTACCAAATTCAGATACAGTCGTTGCAATCGCTTCTTCCCAGCCCGCTTCGATGGTGACATCCTGCTTTAGCGCGATGGCTTTTCCGCCGGCACTTTTGATCTCATCCGCTACCGCCTGGGCGCCGGCTTCGTTGATATCGGTCACCACTAATGACGCGCCCTCACGAGCCATGGTCATGGATTGTGCGCGGCCTAATCCGGATGCGCCACCACTTACAAATGCGACCTTGTTTTCTAATCGAGCCATGGAATCATTCCTTTTTTTGTTATATTTGTTTTGAGTAAATAGAGGGTATATTTCTAGCCATCGGATAACGGTGATGGAGTGGAACTCTATTGAGCGTGTGTATTTCAGGCTGTTGTGAACGATTGAAAATACTTCACCAACAACGGTATATGAATAGCGTTCAAATTATTATGTGCTGAATCATGCAACATGATGACTGGTTTTTCAACGTGCTAATCAATGATGGATGCACGTTTTTAAGGCAATAAAAAAGGGAGCCGAAGCCCCCTTTTTTCTAGTGAAGGAGAAAACTACATTTTACGTGCGATGATCTCTTTCATGATTTCGTTGGAGCCACCGTAGATCCGTGAAACCCGTGCATCGGCGTATTGACGCGCGATGGGGTATTCCCACATGTAGCCGAATCCGCCGTGCATCTGCAAGCATTGATCGATCACTCTGCCCTGCATTTCGGTAGACCAGAGTTTGAGTTTGGCGGCAGTCACTGGATCCAGTTTTTTCTCCAGGTGAAGGTCAATACACTTCTCAAGAAAAGCACGACCGACTGTAATCTCGGCATCCATTTCCGCCAGTTTGAAGCGATTATATTGAAGATCAGCAATAGCGGATCCGAATACCTTGCGTTCACGGGTGTATTCAAGGGTTCTCTTAAGCGCCACTTCTGCACCGGAGACCGCACCCATTCCGATGGTCAAACGTTCCTGAGCCAGCTCCTGCATCAGATAGCTAAAACCTTTGCCCTCTTCACCCAGCAGGTTCTCTTTAGGAACCCGTACATCCTGGAAGAATAACTCGGAGGTGTCCTGGGCTTTCATGCCGATTTTGTCGAGATTTTTGCCCTTTTCAAAGCCCGGTGTACCCGCTTCAACTAATAACAGGCTAGTACCTTTGGCTCCCTGGGTGGGATCAGTTTTACAAACTAGAATCAACAGGTCGCAATGCTGACCATTGGTAATAAAGGTTTTTGAACCGTTGACAACATAGTGGTCGCCATCGAGGATCGCTGTGGTTTTGATATTTTGAAGATCTGAACCAGCGCCCGGCTCAGTCATCGCAATCGCACCGACCATATCGCCGTTTGCCAGCTGGGGCAGGAACTTCATTTTTTGCTCTTCATCAATACTGTGTTTGAGGATGTAAGGCGCAACAATATCCGAGTGTACGCCAAAACCAAGCCCGGACAGGCCCCGGCGGGAGACCTCTTCAACCGCAATCAGGGTGTACAGGAAGTTAACACCTGAACCGCCATACTGTTCTGGGAGTGTGTAGCAAAGGAAACCGGCCTGCCCAGCCTTGTTCCATATTTCACGATCCACCTGACCATTTTTTTCCCACTCAGCGTGGTAAGGAACCGCCTCGGTGTCGAGGAATTTGCTGAACGCTTCTCTAAAAGCAACATGTTCTTCGGTAAAAGCAATGCTCATGACGTTTTGTCTCCAGTAAGCTGAATGTGTATCTGTTCATAGATAGTAATTTGCCGAGCTATTTTGGCATTATTTCCCGGACATTTCAGCCCATCATAATATGATTTGCCTCAATTTATTGGCCATAGACATGCTCAATGTCGAGTTTTGATTGCAGGCTTTGTATGGTGGTCTATGGTTAATGCAAGGGTTTTTGGCAAATTGCCTTGCTCTGGAAATTGCATGCTCAGGAGCACCAGTAGTGAAAAACAAGATAGTACCCACCGGTAAGGAACGGTCATTGAAGGGTGATACCTATATCGTCTCCAAGACCGATACCAAAGGGAAAATCACCTACGCAAATAGAATATTTATGGAAATCAGTGGTTATCGGGAATCTGACCTGCTTGGTATACAGCACAATATTCTCAGGCATCCGGATATGCCTCGCGGTGCCTTTAAACTGATGTGGGACACCATCAGTACCGGCAAGGAATTTTTCGCATATGTGATTAATCTCTGTAAGAACGGTGACCATTATTGGGTGCTGGCGAATATCACGCCAGATTATGATGAGGCGGGCAATATCACGGGTTACTTATCAGTGCGGCGTTTACCGAAACCAGAAGTGGTAAAAGCACTTATTCCTGTTTATGCACAAATGGTCGCAGAGGAAAAACGGGTTGGAGCCAAAGGAGCCATTGATGCTTCACAGGCAATGTTAATGAATATGGTTAAGGAGGCCGGTCATGATAGCTACGAGACATTTATTCTTAGCCTCTAGAATAAAATTATATGCGGCGCTACAAACCGGATTTGTCGGTGCATTGGTAGTAAGCCAATTTATCTCCCCTGAAGGTAAAATAGCGCCTCTGATACTGTTGGGATTAGCAGTACTAACAACTGTCATGTTTCTTCATGGAATGCGCGGCCCTATGCACTGCCTCGCGGAGATCAAGAGAGTTATCGAAGAGATGCATCAGGGGAAATTTGGTTCACGAATCACTGGAGTACCCTGGACCGGTGAACTAGGGCTAATTGCATGGGATTTGAATGAATCCATGGATCAGATGGAGGCCTATTTCCGAGAGTTGAATACCTGTTTTTATATGGTTTACGAAGGACACTACTATCGTTTTCCCTATGCAGATGGCATGAAAGGTGAGTATGGAAGATCACTGGGTCTAATTACCCAATCGCTTCAGGCGATGGTAGAGAATGCGCAATTGATTAAAAGAAATGAGATGGCTTCGGAGTTGCAGGAGCTGAATGCAACCCAGGTGATGACCAACCTACAGTTCAGCCAAACCGATTTGATCAATATTAATGACGTGATGGCGCAGATGGGAAAAATCGCTACCGAGAACGTACAGCGTGCCGAGTTAAGTCAGGTGAGTATTAGCCAGGTAGTAGAAGCTCAGCAACAATCAATGGAGATGATTGCCAGCAATACCGCCGCAGTTGAGAAACTCAATAAAATGAGCGCAGAGATCAGCGGTGTATTGAATATGATCAGGGATATTGCTGATCAAACAAACCTGTTGGCGCTCAACGCTTCCATTGAGGCCGCACGTGCTGGGGAGCATGGCCGTGGTTTTGCGGTAGTGGCGGATGAAGTTAAAAATCTTGCCTCACACACTAAAAATGCAACGGATGAAATAAGCCAGGTGGTTGCTGGTTTCCAGAGTGAAACGGGTAAAATGCACAAAAGTTCAAGTAATATGACGGAAATGGCTGAACGGGTACATACAACCGTTGAGGATGTTCGAGGGAAATTTATAGAGCTTGCTGAGCAATCAGAACTAACCCTTGGTGGGGTAAACAGAGCAGGTAATACCTGTTTTGGCTCATTGATCAAAGTTGATCATATGATATACAAGCAAAAAGCATATAAGCTATTTTCTTCAGGAATAGACATACCCGAAGCTGCGGATGTCGGTGTAGATAGCCATTCGTGTCGCTTGGGGAAATGGTACGACACGGGAATTGGCAAACAGCATTTCAGTACGATGCCATCCTACCCAAAACTTAAAGATCCCCACGATAAAGTTCACAACTCGGCTCATAAATTGTTGGGTGAGCTGCAAAATGACTGGCACCAGGATGAAAAAACACGACAAACTGTTTTGGCGCTATATCGAGATATGGAAGCGGCAAGTGATGGAGTGATGGAAGTTATTGATAGCCTGGTGGCTGAGCGAGAATAGAGCTGTGGCTGCGGGGCGTTTAAAACCTACTTTCCTGTACTACAGCCACCACAAATACCGTAAAGATAGAAGCTGTGGTCGGTGAGTTCAAATCCGGCTTTGATTGCGATCTCTTCCTGCCGCTGCTCAATAACGGGGTCAGTAAACTCCTCGATTTTCCCACATTTTACGCAAACCAGATGGTCGTGGTGTTCATCATTGTTCAATTCGAACACCGAGTGACCACTTTCAAAATGATGGCGTATCACCAGTCCAGCACCCTCAAACTGGGTGAGCACTCGATAAACGGTTGCGAGGCCGATATCTTCCCCTTCGTTCAATAGCGCCTTATAAAGATCTTCCGCGCTCATGTGGCGCTTGCTCGATTCTGCCTCAAGCAGATGAAGAACCTTCAATCTTGGTAATGTTACCTTCAGGCCAGCGTTGCGAATGCTCTGGTTTGTCATTATTATCCTTCGCCTGTCGTGCGTAATAAATAACGCGTGATGAAATGGACGTATCGTGAGTTCGACTACGGAATGATTCTTGATCTCAAGTGCCAAAGGCTAACATAAACCTGAACCCTTGGCACTGTGGATAAACCGTTGCGTGTTGGCTTGATGGTCAATTGATTACCAATTACCCTGGGATAAAATCGTTGTTACACCGGAAACAAAAGTACCGTTTGATTAAAAATCGCCTCTATTCCATGCTGTTAGCCGTCGTGCTTATGGCTGGCTGTGGTTTCCCCGGTGTATACCGGATTGATATTCAACAGGGGAATCAAATTACCCAGGAGATGGTTGATCAGCTCAAGCCAGGTATGACGGATAAACAGGTACGTTTTATTCTCGGCACTCCGCTAATACAGGACAGCTTTCACCCGAATAGATGGGACTATGTGTATCGGTTGGATAAGCCGAATGAGCCTCTGATCAAGAAAAGCCTTACCCTGTTTTTTGAAGATCGTACGCTGACCCATTTTGTTGTAGATCTGCCTGCAGTAGAGAACAGAGATATTGAAGAGATGGGCGCTCAAGGGCGTATTGGAACCCCTAAATAACCCGCCCGCTGCAAATAGCAGTGTTTCAGGAAGAACTACTTTCCCTTTTCTGCTTTCACCTTCGCAGCTCTGTTTTTACGGGACTCCTTAGGGTCAATCAACAGCGGTCGATACACCTCGATTCGATCACCAGGTTTCAGCGTTTGTAATTTTGGTTTAGACACCAGCTTGCTGAATATTCCCATTTTGCTAGATTCAAGATTAATCTCAGGAAACTTCTTGTCTATTCCCGAGGCTACCGCCGCATCGTAAACCGAGCAATCTTCAGCTACCGAAACGGTCAGTATCAGTTGTTTATCCGGCGTTGCGTAGGCAACCTCTATCTCGATTTGTGCGCCGCTATTAGTAGACTCGCTGCTACTGGTTTCCATAGAGTTTCCTGGCTTGTTGACCAATTGAGCTGATCAGGTCATCAGCGGTGGAGGAGAGCATCCGTTTCATCGCGACTTCGGCCAGCCGATTGCTAAGCGTAAACTCGATGTTAAAGCTGATCTTACAGGCTTGTTCGTCAATGTGAGAGATCTCCCAGCCACCTTTGAGTTTTTTAAATGGCCCTGATACCAGAGCCATCCTGATATATTCAGGCCGGCACACCTGGTTTTTTGTTACAAAGGCTACGTTGAGTGCACCCTTGCCCAATCGAAGTTCGGCAACCACTTCCGTTGGCTCCTCCGAGATAACCCGGGCAGCGCTACAGCCACTCATGAAATCCGGATATTTTTCAATATCGTAGACCAGATCGTATATCTGATCCGCAGAGAAGGGCAGAAGGATGTTGCGATTTATTTTTGGCATAGATAACGCTTATAGCTACTTCTTAACATGTATTTGGAAGCTGATCGGGCTAACCCGCAAATTTATCGTATATGCCCATGACAAAAACCACAGCTACTGCAGTAGGCGCAACATAGCGAAGCAGAAACCACCAGGCTGATAGTAGCGCCGGATTTTTCATGTTGAGTTCATCCTCAGCCGCTTCCGGTTTCATAACCCACCCCACAAATAGAGCGATCAACAAACCGCCTAGCGGTAGCATGATATTGGATGTCAGGAAATCCATGCCATCGAAGATGGTAAATGTATCCAGCAGTTTATATTCCTTCCAGATATTAAAGGAAAAGACCGTACCAATACCGAGTACCCATGCAGCGCCACCCAGTATCAATGCAGCATTACGACGGGTTGCACCAAACCGCTCAATCAGCCAGGCGACTCCCGGTTCAATCAGCGATATCGCGGATGTCCAGGCGGCAAAGGCAACCAGAATAAAGAATAAGGTACCAAACAGCTCACCGCCGGTGATGTGACCAAAGGCAAGGGGCAGGCTAATAAACATTAGCCCCGGCCCGGCACTGGGCTCAAGGCCGTGGGCAAAAACCAGTGGGAAAATAACCAGCCCGGCGATAAGTGCAATACCGGTATCGAGCACCGCAATGATGGTGATCGTTTTAGCAATAGAGTCTTCTTTCGGCATGTAAGCACCGTAGGCCATGATGGAACCCATGCCCAGGCTCAGGGTGAAAAAGGCATGGCCCAGTGCAACCAGTGCGCTATTCCAACTGAGTTTGCTGGCGTCAAAGGCAAACAGAAATCGAGCGCCTTCAGCAAAAGCACCCTCCATGACTGAATAGCCCAACAGTACCAGCAACAAGAGAATTAGCGCCGGCATCAGGAAACGTACAGCCCGCTCGAGACCCGCCTGAATCCCTCGTGCGACAACATATACCGTGACAATCGTAAACAGGCTATGCCAGAAAAGCAGCGTTTTGTAATCGCTAAGAAGGCCCTGTTCGCCATCGAATATGGATTTGGCGGCGGCACCACTCACACCGCTGAACTCGCCGGAAGCGAGCTTCGGAATATAGGCCAATGCCCAGCCAGCGATGACGCTGTAGTAGGAAAGAATGAATATACCAGCCAGCGTGCCCATAATGCCGACCAGTTGCCAATAGCCCGATGCATTAGAGTTGATGGCGATATCTCGCATCGACAGGATCGGGCTTTTTCGACCGCGCCGCCCCAGCATGGTTTCGGCAATCATAATCGGAATGCCGATCGCCAGGATGCAAACCAGATAGATCAGAACAAAGGCACTACCACCGTTCTCCCCGGTGATATAGGGGAACTTCCAGATATTGCCCAAACCTACCGCAGAGCCGGAGGCTGCCAGGATAAACGTCCAGCGTTTGCTCCAGGTGCCATGAATAGAAGATGATTGGGTATTTGTGCCGCTGGTCGTCATCGTGAACATTCCATTTTTATTTGACTAGTACTCCATCAATATATGATTGGCGAAATAGCAGCTATTTTCAGCTATTTACCGCTTCGGCTCAAGCATCTGAAGGTTAGCGGACTCGATGATTCAATAGAGCTGTGTTTGCCCGCTGCACTCTTCTATAATGCTGCTATGAGTAAAAAGAAAAAAAAGCCACATGACAATACCATCGCACAAAACAAAAAGGCGCGGCACGATTACAAAATTGATCAGCGTTTTGAGGCCGGAATAGTACTGGAAGGGTGGGAGGTTAAAAGTCTACGGGAGGGTGCCGTTCAGCTAACCGATAGCTATGTAGACTTCAGGAAAGGTGAAGCGTGGCTGCTGGGGCTACGAATAAGCCCTCTGCTTTCCGCATCTACCCACGTAGTACCTGACGCTTCGCGGATGCGAAAGCTGCTACTAAACAAGCGAGAAATCGCCAAGCTGTTTGCAGCAGTGAATCAGAAAGGTTACACCTGTGTGGCGCTTGCGCTCTACTGGAAAGGCAATCACATCAAATGTGAAATTGCGCTCGCCAAGGGTAAAAAAGAGTACGACAAGCGCGCTACCGAAAAAGAGCGCGACTGGGGCCGTGAGAAGGCTCGAATCGCGCGGGAACATTAGTGCTCAAGGGCTAAATTGTTTGATCATGGCCTGCAGTTGAAGCACCAGGGTTTGCAGCTCGTGACTGGTATCCACATTTTGTTTTGAGTCGTCGGAAATCTGATCCGATGCCAGATTGACGGTGACCAGGCTATTGCTCATCTCTTCCACCGCGATGTTTTGCTCGCTGGATGCGGCCGCAATATGGGTACTCATATCGGAAATGGTGGATACGGCACCATCGATATCATCCAGTGCAGTGCCAGCCCTGGCTATCTGGGCGACAGAAGTCTGGGTTTGAGACTGGGTGGTATGAATGACGTCGACTGCTTTTTTTGCGATTTTTTGAAGCTGCTCAACAATTTCCTGAATCTGTTCAGTGGATTCCTGGGTACGGTTAGCGAGCGTACGCACTTCATCCGCGACCACCGCAAATCCACGACCTACCTCTCCAGCGCGAGCCGCTTCAATGGCGGCATTAAGTGCTAACAGGTTGGTTTGTTCCGCCACTCCTCTGATTACATCGATAACTGCACCGATATCTTCACTGCGGGTGTGAAGGTCATTGATAACCTCTAAGGCATCATCGATTCCATCGGAGAGAGAGTTAATTTCAGTGATGGTTTTATCAACAATTTTCTTGCCTTCGGTGACCGCCTGTTCCGCTTCAGTAGCAGTCTCTGCGGTTCTATTTGCATTCTCCACAACCTGGCTGGAGGAGGTCGAAACTTCGTGCATGGCAGCAGCGATCTGATCCAGCTCCTGGTGCTGTTTGGCTACGTTTTCGCCAGTGCTTTCGGCCACTGTTAATGTGGTGTGGGAGGATTCTGCGAGGCTGTTAGCAGAGTCCTCCACTCGGCCGATAACCGTTCGTAGTCGCGCGTTTACCGCCGTATTGGTAACCTCCAATTGTCCCACGTCATCCTTTTTTCCGGTATATACCTGCTGAGCAATGAGACTGTTGAATAGCGCTCGCGAGTGATTTGCAGAGGTCGTGACATTCTTTACGATTAATTTTGAAATTCCGAAACCGGCGATCAGCGCAGCGAACGTGGCGATAAACAAAGCCGGCTGAAATCCGATAGTAAAAAATGCGGAGCCGGAGAGTAGCGTTGTAACTGCAAGGATGGTTAGAAATATTTTACTGAATAATGAGGTCGTAACCCGGCTGGTTAGTGAAATTTTCCCAGCATTGATATTCCTGTAAAGCTTTTCTGCACGATTGATGTGTGCCGGCTCCGGCCTGGTTCGTACCGACTGGTAGCCGATAATTTGCCCTGCTTCATACATCGGCGTGATGTAGGCATCCACCCAGTAAAAGTCACCATTTTTACTGCGGTTCTTAACGATACCCATCCATGGTCTGCCCTGCTTAAGGGTATCCCACAGGTCTTTAAACGCGGCGACAGGCATATCAGGGTGACGCACCACATTGTGGTTTTTATTGATCAGCTCCTGCTCAGAGAAGCCACTGATGTTAATAAATGCCTGATTGGCGTAGGTGGTAATGCCTTTCAAATTAGTGGTGGATATCAGTCGTGTTGAGTCGGTTAAAGAGACTTCATTTTCGGTGATGGGTAGATTGATTTTCATTTCGTAGAGCCAGTAAAAATATTAGGGTATTTTGAAATATTGATCGCTTCGAGTAGCTGCTCTTTAAATATTGGTTTGGTTAGACAACACTCAGCTCCCGCCTCGATAACTGTCTCGATCTCTGATGATTCGCTGTGGCCGGTCATTGCGATAATACGAGTGTATTGCGTGCTCGGGTCGCGCTTGGTCGATTTGCAAACCTCTACACCGCTGATGCCTGGCATTCGTAGGTCGAGCAACACAATGTGGGGCTGAAAGAGGAATAACTCCTTCCCTGCTGCAAATCCGTCCGCCGCTTTTTTGGGTACGATAGAGGGAGATAAAGAGCTCAGGATATCTTCAAGGTAGTTGGAGAATTCAGGATCATCATCAACAATAAGAATACGAAGAGTCTCTTTTGTCTTTTTTAGTTGGGTGCTAATTTTTTGAGCGAAATTGCTTACATCCTCTTCTTTAAAGCGACGGTGCCCTCCCTGAGTCATGACGGAAGGCAGATCACCTTTTTGAGCCCATTGCCTGATGGTTATCGGGGAAACCCCCAGAGTGGCGGCTACCTCTTTGGGTGTTAGATAGTTTGTTTTAGCGGTATCTGTTTCGTCCATCAGCATTTCACCAGATCGGTTTAATCGGTTTAATCGGTTTAATCGGTTTAATCGGTTTAATCGGTTTAATCATAGCCGTTGAATGGGGGCTCGCAATGTTTAAACAGGTATTTTGAGTAAAAATTGATCTAGTGCAGGTGGTTTTCAGGTTTGATATAGGTTTCGTGAATGAATTCTGACTTCTTAGATCGCATTGAAAACCCATAGGTTGAGTGGCGCAGCCAATCATGTTCGCGTAGACTCTCAAATATCGAATGGACGCAGGCTGGCATTGATTTTTTTGATGTTGCCCTCATATATTTGATAATGGGGGCGAAACGGCTTCGACGTCGATGTCAAACCCTGAGGTGCATGTCGAGAGGGTAGTGACTCTCG
>JAHRWD010000102.1 GCA_019090315.1 Pseudomonadales bacterium | reverse complement strand
CGGATTACCATCCGCCTGGTGAAGCGCCGCTACCGCGACACTTAACAAGGCGCATGAAGCGGAAGAACCTCAAAAAATGGCTCCGCTTCGCCACCCCATTTTTTAAGAACACTCCGCTTATCCGCGGTTGTCGTTATATGTGAAGGGGTTTAGATGAAGACTTACAAGAGGGATTTAGAAGGATCTTACGACCATCTATTTTGTGGTCACTGGAATGGCTCGCCTATAGAAATAGGAATGCCACCTGAACTATTAAAGGAAATACCTGAAGCAGAAACCCACCACTATCACAATTACCACGAATACTATGTTGTTCTGGAAGGCGAGGCAGACTTAAACGTAGAAGGGAGCACGGTGAAATTCGAACCGGGGAAAGTAGTGATGGTCGAGCCAGGTGAGTCCCACTCAATTACCTGGATACATCCCGAGAAGGGATGTCGATGGGTAATCATAAAAGAAAAATCAGAACCAAATAGCAAGCATATCGCAGGCAAATAGAATCACATAATACAAACGTATGTAATCGAATCAAATAGTGGGTTACTACAGTGCGCGCAAAGAGAAGCTCCTTAAGGATTTTGATCGCACCTCTGTGTTGACGAACCCTTCCCAGATCAGCTCCGAATGAAATACAAGTGAATCAACATGGTCAGATTCGGTTGATTTATGGTTTTTAGGCGCATCAATGCATACAAGGACTAAATTTTCTCGCTATTACTCACTGGGACGCGTGTGAACTAGTTTGGTTATATCGATTCACGCAATTGTGCGGCGCTCGTTCCTGGAGCACTTACCGACTGAGTTAACGGAAGATTCACCATGGTTTTTTCATCTGAATTGGACAAATCCCGAAGCTGATCAAACTCTTCAAAAAATGGTGTGTGGACACATACAATATGTGCATTTTTTACCAGTACTTTTCCCATCAGCCATGAAATTATCGCGGTATCGTTGGGGTTTGTTTGTAGGTTGTCCGCACAACCATCTGCCGGGTCTTCATTTAGGTAA
Organism: Pseudomonadales bacterium; assembly: GCA_019090315.1. Taxonomy (GTDB): domain Bacteria; phylum Pseudomonadota; class Gammaproteobacteria; order Pseudomonadales; family JAHRWD01; genus JAHRWD01. The sequence continues at coordinate 3,055 of JAHRWD010000102.1, read as the reverse complement.
TCAAAGGTTGCTAATACTGCACCACGACCGGGTTCGGCGAAAAAGCTGGCTGGCCCCATTAGCGCCGGCACCGGGTCCTGCTTGTTGATGTAATGAACATAACGAGGACCATCAATCCAGAAGGGTGCAGCGCCTCCGGTGGTGATAATTTCAATCAGGTCTAGTCTGGCTTGATCTTTGAGTTGCTCTCTAGTTTGGCTGAGTGCTCCAGATACATAAAAAGTACCCTGGCTGGAGCTCCATATTCGGATGCGTATATCCGCGTTGATTCGTCTTAAAATATTCTCTCGCACTATTTTTGTCGGTATAGCGTCTGGCCCCATTGCAGTGAATTCACTCCAGCCAACGCGCGCGGCGTTGTGTATGCCGACCATCGGCAGGCCGGTTGTATCTGCCAATAGCTGTAGGTTCTCTAGCTGCATCAGCGCAGTGTTACCCTTTCCATTGACAAATACCCCTGGGATTTTTGACTTTGCTGGTTCTACAGGCAGAACTGGAGGAATGTCGTCGATGCTGTACTGTGATGGGTCGTACAGGCAACCGTCAGCGCCGAGCAGAAAACCGTCGTAGAGTTCGTCCTGTTCATAGGACAGGTCTGCGGCATGAGCGATGCATTCTGCGTAGGCTGGAAAGCTCGTCACGATACAGACCAAAGATAAGATGTAGGCACATTGTGCGCGCAGCGATACTAAATCGGACATACCCAACTCCTTTCTGTTTTTTTGAAAACTACGTAGATCAATAGGTTACTGATCTACGCATTGCCCATCAATTTGACTATCTGACCATGTTAATCGGAAATCCGCAATGGGAGCCGGAAATAGCTCGGCAGATCGGCTTAATCGTTATATGCGTACTGCCCAAATTCAAATATTGTTTTGAGGGGCTTTTCACGTGCAGTGATTTTCCCTCAAGTTGTCTATACTTTCAGCAAATTCTCAGGAGAGCCACATGTCTACAGGCACCATCATTACGCTAGCTGTCATTGCGTTTATCGCACTATATCTGGTAACCATCTTTAACAGGCTGGTTTCACTTAGAAATCGCTTTAAAAACGCATTTTCACAAATAGATGTTCAGTTGCAGCGACGTCACGAATTGATTCCAAACCTGGTTGAAACGGCGAAAACTTATATGGCCCATGAAAAGGAAACCCTTACCGGGGTGATAGAGGCACGGAATCACGCAGTCACCGCGGTACGAGCAGCATCGGCTCACCCGGAAAATGGTGGCGCGATTAAAAACCTGATGTCGGCAGAAACTGCATTGACCGGTTCTTTAGGGAAGCTATTTGCCTTATCTGAAAATTACCCCGATCTACAGGCGAACCAGACAATAGAACAGTTGATGGCTGAGCTGTCATCTACGGAAAACAAGGTTTCGTTTTCGCGCCAGGCCTACAACGATGCGGTAATGACCTACAACACCTATCGTGAACAGTTCCCCAATTATTTTGTTGCCAACTCTGGCGGCTTTATGCCAGCAGAACCTTTTGAAATAGAGTCAACTGACTACAAAAAACCGGTCAAGGTTTCATTTAGCTAATAGTCAGGCAGGTCTCTACTATTCGGTCTTAATGGTTATCAGCTACTGCTATGGATTTTTTTGAACAACAAGATAGTGCCAGGCGTAAAACCGGCTTGCTCATCCTGTATTTCATATTTGCGATCTCACTGATTGTTGTTGCGGTTAATACAGGCAGTTACTTCGTTCTAAATATTTCAGGCTATTATTCCTATACACCTGAAACCTGGCTTTCAGGTCCGATGTGGTTGTACGCCACTGGCACTACCGTGGCGGTCATTGTATATGGAAGTTTATCCAGGTTTATTTCTCTATCCTCTGGAGGTCAGTCGGTCGCCAATATGGTAGGTGCTCGCCGCCTTGATTTGAGCAGTGCTGATCCCGCTGAAAAAACATATATAAACGTTACAGAGGAGATGTCGATTGCATCGGGAATACCGATGCCACAACTTTATGTAATGGATCAGGAACATGCTATTAATGCTTTTGTCGCAGGATACAAACCTACTGACACGGTATTGGTTGTAACCAAAGGTACATTAGGAAACCTTGATCGTGACCAGTTGCAAGGCGTTATCGGCCATGAATTTAGCCATATACTGAATGGTGATATGAGAATTAACCTGCGTCTAATAGCGATTTTGGCCGGGATTTTGTCGATAGGGCAGCTTGGTCAATTCTTGTTTCGCATTACTTTTCATACAGATGATCGGGATAGTGGGCCGGGAAATACCGGGCTGGGTTCAGCCTCTCTTCTAATCGCCATTCCCGCAATTTTGTTGGTCGCAATTGGATACCTTGGTCTCTTTTTTGGCAGGCTGATTAAAGCGGCAATTTCACGGCAAAGAGAATTTCTTGCGGATGCTTCAGCGGTACAGTTTACTCGAAACCCCAGAGGTATCTCCGGAGCTTTATACAAAATTGGTCAAAATGATGGTGAGGCCTTTTTAGAAAGTAGACATGCGGAAGATATGAGCCATATGTGTTTTGGCGAAACGGTGCATATGAATTTCCGGGGTTTGCTAGCCACCCATCCGCCAGTGGATGAAAGGATTAGAGCCATTGATCCTGCCTTTTTGAACATACAGCGAGCAAAGCGAATTGTTGAAAAACGTACGCAACGGAAAATTTCCGAACATGCAATGGGATTTTCCGGAGCAGAACCTGTTCATACAAGCTCAAAAGAGATCGTACATTCGGTAGGTAATGTAACGCCAGAGCATTTGATATACGCAGCGAGCATACACAAAACATTTTCAGATAAGCTGATGGGGTTTGTGCATTCCAAAGAGGGTGCAATGGCGATCATTTATGCATTGCTGTTAACGGGCGAAGACAGTAGTCAAGAATTAGCAACGCTAAAACCGAGCGCTGAAATGGATTTGGTAAATTCTCTTGGGGATGAACTCGATGTTATTAACGAGCTGGATCCACGGCAAAGATTTGATCTTCCCCCGATAAAGTGGACACCGGGTTTATGGTGTTAGACCTTGTTCATATTCAATCGGCGACATATAACCGATTCCAGAGT
>JAHRWD010000123.1 GCA_019090315.1 Pseudomonadales bacterium | reverse complement strand
GCACCAACCTTGCGATAGTACTCAAGAGTGGGCAGAACATTCTCATTGAGGACTATACAAAAGGCCAGTTAGGCTTAACGTTTGAAGCGGCGGCCGAGATCGAGTCACCAACTACCACCACAACCATTGTTGGTGATTTTGAATGGCTGGATTTTGATGGGGCTGAAGATGGTATTCAAACTCAACAGGATAGTCTTGGAAATACCATACAAGATTTTGAAACGCCTAAAGAGATGGCTGATGAGCTGAATGGCTCTGAGGGTGATGATCACATTCTGCCAGGAGCAGATGACGATATCGTAAAGGCTAAGGCCGGTGACGATATTGTAGAGGGCGGCACAGGGCTCGATAGAATCGATGGCGGTGATGGAAACGATTACCTTGCCGGAGATGAGGGCAATGACATTTTGCAGGGCGGGCAGGGTGACGACACATTATTTGCCGATAGTATTCAAAGCATTGAGGATGCGATGGCAGAAAGTGAAGGGCTTAGCACACGCGGTAGCCTGTTAGCAGGGGGGGATGATGACGATAACTTAATTGGTGGCACGGGGCAGGACACTCTCTTTGGCGGTGAAGGAAAAGACCTACTGATTGGATCGGCTGGTGACGATAATCTGATGGGTGACGTAATAGCGGGTCACGCGCTCGACGATTGGGTTGTTGCGCGAGAGGTTACAGTAGAGGGAACGCAAACCCTTTATGAGATAGTTCCCGATTTCTATGCTCGGGACGCGGAACCTGGAGATGAGGTGGAGCCTGGAGACCATGATGATATTTTATTGGGTGGCGCGGGTGAGGATTGGTTGTTTGGCGGGCTTGGGGATGACTATCTTGATGGGGGCGCGGATTCAGATGTTTTGTTCGGTGGTGTGGGCGGAGATACGCTGATTGGTGGTACGGGCGATGATTTATTACACGGTGATAGCGATCCTGATCCTGAGGAGCTGGATGGAAGTGACAGGCTTTATGGCGGCGAAGGTGACGATAAGCTTTGGGGGCGCGGCGGTAACGATTATTTATACGGTGAATTGGGCAATGATGAGTTAGATGGGGGCGCAGGTAACGATTATTTGTCAGGCGGTAAGGGCAATGATTTACTGCAGGGTGACGATGAAACTGCAGCGGCTAGTCAGCATGGAGATGACCAGATATACGGTGGAGAAGGGGATGATGAGCTGGGTGGTTTTGGCGGTAATGATACGCTAAACGGCGGAGCTGGAGTTGACACACTATTTGGTGGTGATGGAGATGATCACTTATACGGTGGTCAAGGTGCCGATATATTACTCGGCGAAAACGGCACTGATTTCCTTCACGGAGGAACAGAGAGTGATGACCTTCGGGGTGGCGATGGTCATGATTACCTCGAAGGTAACAGCGGTGATGACAGACTACTTGGGCAAGAGGGTAATGATCGGCTATTTGGCAATAGCGGCGAAGATTACCTTAACGGCGGTGAAGGTGACGATTTTATTGACAGTGGTATAGGTACTGATCAGCTTGTTGGCGGTGCGGGTGCCGATATCTTTGCTTTCCAACCTGGTGATGGCGTTGACTTGATTGTTGATGCTGATGGTGGTGATACGCTCAAAATTGAAGGGGTTGCTAGAAAAGATATTATCGTAAGTTCAATGATCACGCAGGATGGAGAGAAGCGGTTGGTGCTGGCCTACGGGGCTGGTGATGAGGTTCAGATTATTGGTGATGGTAGCGGTATTCAAGAGTATCAATTTGGTAACGAAGAAACCTTCAGCGTATCCGAGCTACTTGTGGACGGTTTGACTCATACAGGAAGTGACGGTGATGACACGATAAATGCAGGTAGTGGTGGCGATATATTAGTAGCTGGATTGGGAGATGACCAGCTGTCCGGTGGCGATGGAGATGATGAGCTTCAAGGTGGTGATGGCAACGATACATATTTGATCAACCAGAATGGCGGGCGAGATGTTATCTATGACACCGGTGGTATTGATTCGATTGTGTTTGGTGAAGGGATTACGGTTGAAAATGTCACGCTGACGCAAAGTGGTGAACACTTATTGCTTGATTTTGATGGCACATCAGATCGAGTGTCTATTGTCGATTGGTTTAAATCGGCGAATGCGATCGAAACTATGCATTTTGACGATGGCAGAGTGTTTGATGTAGCAGCGATTATGGCTGTTGTCTCTGGAACTCATGAGCAAGTAATTATAGGGACATCAGGCGCGGATAACCTGGAAGGCGGGTCAGGAAATGACCTGTTAGTAGGTGATTTTGGTGATGACCGCTACACCTTTAAGCTTGGCGGTGGACATGATCAGATTGATGAGAGCGTTAGAGGTAGTATTGGTGTTACATCAGGCTGGGTAAATACCGGTGATGATACGTTGGTATTGGGTGTCGGTATCTTGCCAGGCCAGCTAACGGCAGAACGGATAAACAATGCCGGAGAACCAATGGATATGGCGGCTCCCCTGGGTGAAGGAAGCCTGGTTGTTCATATTAATGATGATGATAGCGTGACTATTAGAAATTGGTTTGTTGGCGTTGTGTGGCTCGGGAGTGTAAGGCTATTCCCACCCAAAATCGAACATTTTGAATTTGCAGATGGAACGGTATGGGATCCACTACAGATTGACCAATGGATGAATGGCGATGCTATCAATCTCTCACCAACGGTGACGGGTGATGTGGGGGATACTAGTGCGGCAACAGGTGAGTTTTTTCAGTACGTTATTCCTGCTGACATGTTTGTTGATCCCGAAGGTGACACCCTGAGCTTTACTGTAAGGCAATCCAATGGCTCTCCACTTCCCAGCTGGTTGATTTTTGATGCGCCTACACGAACACTGAATGGAATCGCTCAGGTATCAGATAGTGAATTATTGGAAATTACCATCACGGCAACAGATGGCAGCGGTTTGTCTTCATCGAACAGCTTTAAACTGGCTGCAGGTAATACCGGGCTTCCTATTCAAGATGAAGATGGCATTGTTTTTTTTGGCGGGGAAGGGGTAGACCTGATCAATGGTTCAGCTGGGGGTGACTCGCTATATGGAAACGGTGGAGATGATCGCCTTGATGGTGGTGAAGGAGATGATTATCTAGACGGTGGTCAAGGAAATGACTCTCTCCTCGGTAGAGCAGGGGATGATATCTTAAGAGGAGGGCCAGGTGACGATACACTTTATGGTGGCTCCGGCAGTGATATTTATCTTTTTGCGCCTGGTGACGGTAGTGCCCGAATCAGTGCGTATGATCCAGTTGTAGAGGACAAGGATACGTTAGAATTTTTAACAGGTATTAGTCCTGATGATGTTGAAGTAACGCGCATGGGAACTTCGCTTCAGGTGATGCTGCAACCATCTGATGAAATGGTCACGATAAGTAATTTTTTTGAAGTAGATAAACTTCCAGTTAGCCGCATTACATTTGCTGATGGTACTGAATGGGATACTGAGCTGTTTCGACATTTGGTTCAGATTCCCACAGAGCTTGCGGACATTATCCATGGGTCAGTTTTGGATGATGCGATTAATGGTATTGGGGGAAGTGATCACCTGTACGGTCGAGCAGGTGACGATCATATTTACGGTGGCTTCGGTAGTGATAATGTATATGGTGAAGCAGGTAATGATCATCTTTATGGTGGTGAAGGAGATGATATTCTTCGAGGTGGTGATGGGAATGATTTCCTCGAAGGCGGAAGCTCTCGAGATCAGTTATATGGTGGTGCTGGTAACGATATTTTAAATGGCGGCGGTAGTGGCCACTCTAGTGTAGAGATGGGCTCGAGCGAATTTAGCTGGATTCCCGGGCCTAGTGAGTGGGCACCCTGGAGTGTGAGTCACCTTGAAGGAGGTTTGGGGGATGATGTTTATCTTCATTCGTTTAGTGATGATGACCAGTTATTAAATAGAGTTACCACGATTAATAACTTTGACGAAGGGCCTGATCACCATGATGTATTACGTTTTTCAGAGGATATTAATCCAGCCATGGTTAGTGTCGTTAAGGGGCGGTTGTATAGAAGTAGTAATGAGTCAGATGATGATTTGGGGATTATTATCACCGATTCTGAAAAAATCAGTTATATAAGTGTTTATCATTTTTTTGGTGGTAGCGAATATCAGCTGAGTATCGAGTTTAGTGATGGTACGGTTTGGGGTGCAGGGTATTTGGAAGGTTTGGTTTCAGGCAATCAGGAGCCTACAGTACTAAATTCGCTTGCGGATATTGCGGTGTCTGAAGGAAGCCAGTTTATACACACATTACCAACAGATGCTTTTGTAGACCAGGATGAAGGTGATGTACTTACGTTGACAGCAAGTTTATCGGATGGCTCTGAATTACCCGATTGGTTGAGTTTTGACGAGGCTGCCCAGAGCTTTGCGGGCACACCGAATAATGATGAAGTTGGCATTCTAGACATTAATGTTACTGCTACTGACCAAGATGGTTTATTCGTAACTGATACATTTACTCTAACGGTTAATAACATCAATGATGCACCGGAATTGTTGTCTGCAATTGCAGATCAACAGGTGGATGAAGACAGTGCACTTAACTTTGTAGTACCAGCCAATACCTTTAATGACATCGATAACGGCGACTCCCTTTCCTTTTCGGCTAAGCTGACCGATGGTTCTGAATTACCGACCTGGTTGAGTTTTGATGGAACTACTCAGAGCTTTTCAGGCACACCGAATAATGGTGAAGTTGGTATTCTAGACATTGATGTTACGGCTACTGATCAAGATGGTTTATCGATAACAGATACATTTTCCCTAACGGTTAATAATACCAATGATGCACCAATAGCGGTGGGGACAGTGGATGGGAAAATGCTACTTGCAGGTGATGATTTTGCTTTCGCATTACCTACCGAGCTATTCAGTGACTCGGACATTGGGGATACGTTAAGTTATTCATTAATCATGGCGGATGGCGCTTCATTGCCGACCTGGCTGGATTTTGATCCAGAAACGCAGTTGTTAAGCGGGGAAGTCCCAAGTTTAACAACGGGCCTTGATAGCCTTCTGCTTGTAGCCAGTGATCAGGATGGGCTTACAGCCACCATTCCCTTTAATCTTACGTACAGCAAACCTGAATCAAGCGCATCTGTGAGCAGCTTTTACCTTTTTGGCAATGGTCTACAGTGGGGGAGCTCGCAATCTGAGACGCTATTTGGCCAGTCTGGAAATGACAATCTATTCGGCTTGTCGGGTGATGATACGTTAAATGGGCTATCTGGAGACGATCGCCTTTTCGCAGGCTCAGGAAATGATTTGATAAAAGGAGGCGCTGGCTCTGATCGGTTGTACGGCGGTAGCGGAGACGATACCTATCAGTTTAATAAGGGTTCTGGGCGAGATACGGTATTCGATAGCGCAGGTAATGACAGCCTGGCTTTTGGCGCTGGTGTTGATAAAGAAGACCTATGGTTTAGTCGTTCTGGTGATGATCTTTTAGTGAGTACTATCGGGGAAAGTGATCAGGTCACAGTTTCAAACTGGTACAGTGATACACAAAATCAAATCGAACAAATTACGACCTCAGTAGGGGATATTCTTTACAACACTCAAGTTGACCAGCTCGTACAGGCGATGGCTTCATTTTCTGCGCCTGCAGCGGGTGAAACCACCTTGTCAGGTGATCTGGAAGATAATCTTTTGCCAGTGATTGCTGCAAGCTGGCAGTAAACACAATCCTCACCATTGGCTAGCATGTACCCGCATCATCATATTTTTTTGAACGGTGTTATACGGGTGCATAGTTAGCCACTGTTAATTTAATACTTCGAAGCCTCCTCGTTACACTTTTGTTGTTGTTGGGTGTGGGGAATCGAGACGGGTTTATTGGAGTAAACATTGCCTCACTCGACTACAGGTCAAGAGTCCCTTGATACAGGCCTTTTGTGTCTGGTTAATTTGGCCAGATTGCATAATTTACCCGCGGATGCTGACCATTTACGACACGCATTTTCAAACGCTGGTCAGGTTTTTTCCGAAACTGAAATTATTTTGGCTGGTCGGGAACTCGGGCTTAAAGTACGTGGCCTTGATAGTGACTGGGAAAAGCTAGCTAAAACCGCATTACCCGCTATTGCACAACATGTAGATGGTCATTGGCTGATCATCGCTGCTGTCGACGATGATAAAGTGCTTGTGCATGACCCGCTCGAAGCGCGGCCACTGACGGTACCCCGAACGCAGTTTGAAAAGGCATGGAGTGGCCGGGTTGTTCTGGTTACTCGCCGTGCGTCGCTGACCAATCTCAATGGTCACTTTGATTTTAGTTGGTTTATTCCCGCGATCGTTAAGCATAAAAAGCTGCTTATCGAAGTCGTAATAGCATCGTTTTTTCTTCAGTTGTTTGCCCTGTTAACGCCTCTGTTTTTTCAGGTGGTGATTGACAAGGTTCTCGCCCATAAAGCAGTTACTACTCTAAATGTGCTAGCTGGTGGTTTTCTGGCGGTATCGTTATTCGAGGTGGTATTGGGTGGTTTGCGAACCTATCTTTTTTCCCACACGACTAATCGGGTTGATGTAACCCTGGGGGCAAAGCTATTTAAGCATTTGCTGGCGCTACCAATCAGCTATTTTGAGGCGCGTCGTGTCGGTGATTCAGTAGCGAGGGTACGGGAACTTGAGAATATTCGGAATTTTATTACTGGCTCTGCGCTGACATTAGTAATCGATCTGTTTTTCACTTTTGTTTTTTTTATTGTGATGTATTACTACAGCCCACAATTGACCTATGTGGTATTGGGTGCGGTCCCTTTTTACGTGGCGCTGTCGATATTTATCACGCCAATATTGCGTAGTAGGCTAGACGAGCAATTTAACCGGGGCGCAGAAAATCAGGCGTTTCTGGTTGAATCGATCACGGGTGTAGAAACACTTAAAGCGATGGCGGTTGAGCCGCAAATGCAGCGCCGTTGGGAAGAGCAGCTTGCGGGTTACGTAAATGCCAGTTTTCGTTCGGCTAATCTTGGCAATATCGCGGGGCAGACGGCGGGATTTATTAATAAGGTTACGGTGGTTTTGATTTTGTGGGTGGGTGCAACGCTGGTAATGAAGGGGCAGCTCTCTATTGGTCAGCTTATCGCCTTTAATATGCTGGCGGGGCGGGTCAGTGGCCCAATTTTACGGCTTGTGCAGCTCTGGCAGGATTTTCAGCAGGCGGGTTTATCGGTTAGAAGGTTGGGGGATATTCTCAATACTCCAACAGAGCCTGGTTATAATCCGGGCCGCGCATCATTGCCTGGACTTAAGGGTGCAGTTACTTTTAGTAATGTTACTTTTCGGTATCGCCCGGACCGGCCGGAGGTACTGAAATCGATCAGTCTTGATATTGCACCGGGTGAAGTGATCGGTATTGTGGGGCGGTCTGGCTCCGGTAAGAGCACGTTGACGAAGCTGATTCAGCGGTTATACGTGCCAGAATCGGGCCGTGTGCTGGTTGATAATACTGATCTTGCGCTGATTGAACCAACCTGGCTGCGACGCCAGATTGGTGTGGTCCTACAGGAAAACTATCTGTTTAATCGCTCGGTGAGAGACAATATTGCACTCAGTGATCCTGCAACACCTATTGAACGTATTATTCAGGCAGCGGAGTTGGCTGGCGCTCATGAGTTTATTACCGAGCTTGGTGAGGGCTATGACACCCTGGTGGGTGAGCGGGGTAGCAATTTGTCCGGCGGGCAGCGGCAGAGAATTGCGATTGCTCGTGCACTGTTAACTGATCCGAGTATCCTTATTTTTGATGAAGCGACTAGCGCACTTGATTATGAATCTGAACGGATTATTCAGGAAAATATGAAACGTATTTGTTCGGATAGAACTGTTTTTATCATAGCGCACCGGCTAAGCGCAGTGAGTCAATGTGACCGAATTCTTGTTGTTGATCATGGTGAAATTTCTGAGCAGGGAAATCATAATGAGCTGCTTGATGCGGGCGGTATTTATGCCAAGCTTCACTCGTTACAAAGTACTGTCGCATGAAGGTACGATTCACCAGACCTCAGAATGAGCATGAGTTTCTACCGGCAGCTCTTGAGGTTCAGGAAACACCACCGTCGCCAATAGGTCGCGCTATTATTTGGCTGATCGTCTTGTTTGCGATATTCGCTGCGGTTTGGGCGACGTTTGGGAAAGTCGACATTATTGTAGTTTCTCCCGGGAAAATAATTGCCAGTGGCCATACGAAAATTATTCAGCCGCTCGAAATCGGCATTGTGCGGAGAATAAGGGTCGAGGAAGGGCAGACGGTAAAGCAGGGCGATATCTTGATTGAGCTGGAGCCTGAAAAATCGATGGCGGACTGGCAGCGCATTGAAGATGAGTTAGAGGCCATTAAGCATGGAATACATCGCCTTAATTCGTTGCTGGATTGGTTGGATTTGGCAGGTGATGGCAATCAGGTTTTGGTGGGTGAAAAGTTGCCAGAAGGTATTTCGGTACTGCAACAGCAGTTACTTTTATCGCAGTGGTATGAATTTCGTTCCCGCGTCACAGCGTTGAAGTACAAACAAAATAAATTCCGTTCAGAACGAAACAGCATTGATGAGCAGGTAAAAAAGTACCAGGCGATTTTGCCGATTGTCACAAAACGTACGTTAAATACCAAAAAGCTCAAAGGTGAGGGGATTGCTTCTGAGGAGGAATTTTTGCAGAGTGAGCAGCAACGGCTGGAAATGCTTCATGATTTAAGGTCGAGCCAGCAGCGCAGCCTGGAACTACAGGCCGCGATACGGGAAGTGGGCAGTCAGGCAGAGCAAGTCAAAAAAGAGTTCAAAAGTCGCACGCTGATTGATCTGCAAGAGTTTGAAATGCAGCAGCAAGCATTTGAGCAAGAAAAAATTAAAGCGGCTGCACACCTGAGCGCGCAGATACTGGAAGCGCCTGTTTCTGGCGTGGTTCAACAATTGGTGGTTCATACCGAGGGTGGGGTAGTGACGCCTGCTCAGCAGCTGATGGTGATTGTTCCCATGCAGGCCGGGCTGGAAGTTGAAGCGATGGTGGCTAACAAGGATATTGGCTTTATTGAAGAAGGGCAGCAGGCAGAGGTTAAGGTCGATGCGTTCCCATTCACCAAGTATGGCTTGATCGATGCGACAGTTACCCACCTGTCGAATGACGCAGTAGCTGATGAAGAGTTGGGGCTGGTCTACAAAGCACATGTGAAGCTATCAACATCAACGATGCAGGTAGAGGGTAAGCAAGTTGATCTATCGCCAGGCATGAGCGTTGCGGTTGAAATCAAGACTGGCAAACGGCGCTTGATTGAGTATTTTCTTTCGCCTTTGTTGCGTTACAAGCAGGAGAGTGTTCGAGAGCGCTGACAGTGTAGCGGCTGCAGCTGTATAGGTGATTCGTGTGATGCCGGCACGCAGTTTTTCCATTTGGCTGCCTGTTTCCGTCATATGTGCGCAAATCTTCACCTTTACGTTTAACAGGGCCGCTATTTATGGTATAAAGCCCGCCCCTGAAGTTGGCGTTTGCGCTGGCCTCGGGGGTAAATCAACGTCGCGTACTTATCGTCACGTCATCTTGGGTGCTTAATACTTACTGTATTGGGTTGGATGATGGGGTTTGTACAAGATTTTAACCCTAATCAAAAATAGGAAATTTGCATGACTCAAGTCACTATGAAGGAGATGCTCCAGGCGGGCGTCCACTTTGGGCACCAGACCCGTTACTGGAACCCGAAAATGAAGCAATACATTTTCGGTGCACGTAACAAGATTCACAT
>JAHRWD010000101.1 GCA_019090315.1 Pseudomonadales bacterium | reverse complement strand
TGGTAGAGCAGTTGGCTTTTAACCAATTGGTCGATGGTTCGAATCCATCACGGCCCACCATTTTCCCTCTATATTTCAATGTGTTGCGTTCGCTGACAGTTGAAGACACCCTGATTTTAGTCCAGTGGCCATTAGCGCCTTAAAGTTTTTTCTATTTCTGACTAGAGTCGCGTTTGTCGTCACTATTCGTTTTTGGCTGATTTTCAGGTGAATGAAATTCCTTTGGTCGTTATATATTCATTGCACGTAATCTGCTAGCCTAGCGCTTCGATTTTTAAGGCTGTTCGCCTGTCTGGCGAGCTCTGCTTTCTATACAAGATTTATTCTAAATGTGGTTGGGCCACTACTTTTCATGCGATTAGTGGACGGTCGACCGCAGCGGTGTTTTTTACCCCAACACAGTGATTCGTGATTGATATATGACTGAACAACAAACTCAAAATCCTGATCCAAAGCCACGCATAAAAACATTGAAGCCGTTGTTGGGATTTTTGAAGCCCTACAAGGGTAAGGTAGTGATTGCCACGGTAGCGTTATTGATCACCGCCGGGCTTATGTTGTCTCTCGGTCAGGGTATGCGATTGTTGGTGGATCAGGGGTTTTCAACCGGTTCGCCAGAGATGCTGGATCGCAGTATCTTCATTTTTCTGGGCATCGTGGTTTGTCTATCGATAGGTACTTTTATTCGGTTTTTCTACGTTTCATGGATTGGCGAGCGCATCTCCAACGATATTCGCATCTCTGTATTCAACCATCTGCTACAACTGCACCCCTCATTCTTCGAAACCAATGATGGCGCTGAGATCCAGAGTCGTATCACCAGCGATACCACACTTCTTCAAACCGTTATTGGCTCCTCTTTTTCGATTGCGATTCGTAACATCATTATGTTTTTTGGCGGTATCACACTGTTGCTGATCACCAATCCGAAGCTTACCGGCATTGTGCTGGCTACCATGCCGCTGATTTTGGTGCCGGTGCTTTTCTTTGGTAGACGGGTACGGAAGTTAGCGCGCTCAAGTCAGGATAAAATTGCTGATATTGGTGTGTATGTAGCGGAAACGTTGACCAATATCAAAACCGTTCACGCCTTCAATCATCAGTCGATTGATGAGGATAACTTCCTTCAGGTAACCCAAAATGCCTTCCGGGTAGCGGTGTATCGAATCCGCCAGCGTGCCTGGTTGATGGCACTGGTGATGATGCTGATTTTCGGCGCAATCGGCTTTATGTTCTGGGTAGGTGGGCATGATGTGCTGGCTGGCCGGATTACCGGCGGGCAACTGGTAGCCTTTGTTTTCTACGCCATGATGGTGGCAGCTTCACTGGGTGCAATCAGTGAAGTGTATGGTGATCTGCAGCGCGCTGCCGGTGCAACTGAGCGTTTGCTTGAGCTGCTGGCAACCGAAAGTTTATTGATCGAGCCGGATGAAAGTGCGCCAATCCTTGATGAAAAGGCAAGCTCAATCCACATTGAACAGCTCAGCTTCAATTATCCGTCGCGACCCAATACTAAAGCGATTGAAAAGCTGGAACTAAAAATTGAGAAAGGTGCCCAGCTCGCCATCGTTGGTCCATCCGGCGCCGGTAAAAGTACCCTGTTTGATCTGATTCTTCGTTTTTACGACCCACAAAAAGGTGCCATCCGAATCAACGGCGTTGATATCAAGGAGATGAAACTCCAGCAACTTCGAGAGCGCATTGCCGTAGTACCTCAGCAACCTTCGCTATTCAGCACCAACGCCTGGGACAACATTCGTTACGGCAAACCTGATGCGACTGATGAAGAGGTGATAGCCGCAGCAAAAGCTGCTTACGCCCACGATTTTCTTAAAGCATTGCCCAACGGCTACAACAGTTTTCTAGGGCAGGGTGGCATCCGTTTGTCCGGCGGCCAACGTCAGCGTCTCGCCATCGCCCGAGCGATCCTCAAAGATCCACAAATTTTGCTGTTGGATGAAGCCACCAGTGCGCTGGATGCCGAAAGCGAGCACATGGTTCAAAAAGCCCTCGAACATCTGATGGAAAACCGCACCACTCTGATTATTGCCCACCGTTTGGCGACCGTGGTTCACGCTGAATCGATTGCGGTGCTGGATGAAGGCAAGTTGATCGAGATCGGCCAGCATCAGGAGTTATTGCAGACATGCCCACTCTACGCGCGGCTTGCAGCACTGCAGTTTAGGGAGCCGGATGCGATCGTTGAAGGTCGTGAAGACCGAGTTGAACAGGTGGAAGCCAGTTAAGCAGTCGCTGTGGAAATAATGGCTATAAGTGGAACTCAGGAATCATGCTTTCATGTAAAACGGCCAGAATCTCTACATGGTTCTTTCGGATTAAATAAAAAACTACGTGCTTGTTGTAATTACTACAATGATAACCGCTTTTGATATCGTCACGAGGGCGGCCAAAATTTGGATTTTCGCCCAATAATTCAAATCGGTCACCGAGACCGGTCAGGTATTTATCACGCTGTACTTTGCCGTAATTTCTAAGCGTGTACCGGCCAATATCGTTTAAGTCATTTATAGCGGTTTGGCGTAGTTTGTATTTTATTGGCATATAGATGGGTGGAGTTATTCACTGTCCAATTCTTTGATTAAATCGGCCATTGAAAAATCATCAACTAACGGGCTTTTCTCGGCCAGTTCAAGTCTGGCGCGTAATATCTCCATTTTCTTTTTGTATTGCTGCTGCTCATTCCAGACGCGCAATGCTTCACGAACAACCTCACTGGCTGAATTATACAAGCCGCTTTCGACTTGAGCTTTGACAAGGGTTTCAAGTTCAGGTGTTAATGAGACGTGCATGGAAATACCCTCTTTGTTGGTGGTATGCCCATCGTAGTGTTAATGATAAAGATTGTCAAACATTGTAGGGTTGGTGTGGTATACCGCTACTTTCCTGATGTTATTAGTACCGCTGAAGATCGAGGTGATCCGATGGAGCCAGCACGAGTGCTTGGGTTGGCAGCAAGTCCTATCGTCACTCAAGCCATTTATCCTCAGGCACGGTATCGGCCTTTTCATCACTCTGTGTCTTTTTACTCTCTTTCTTCCCTCTAGTTTTCCCCTTAGGTTTCTTAGTTCGAGCCGAAGGTGTGTGATCCCACAACTGCCCGGCTGAAATCGATTGCCAGCCCCATTTAATCCAGTTCAGCAGTGCAAAAACAATCCAGATCGACCACAACAGCATGGCGATTCTGAATACGATTAGCGGCACGCTGAACACCCATGCTTGGGGCAGTTGATCACTGCTGTGATCCTGATACCACTGGTAGAAATAGTTGCTCGATCCGTTGCCAATCACCTGCATGTCCGGTGCCGATAACAGGCTTTGCGGAATGGTCGAAAACAGGCTTAACAATGCAACGGCGGATAGTCCGATCAAGCCGAGCTGGCTGATATTAAACCATCTGGATGTGGCAGGAACAGGCTTTCGCCGACGTGCCTCCATCGCAAAAAACCACAGCACTACCGGAATGCTACCGGCCATATTGACGGTGCTCATACCCAGGGCAAGCAGTAGCCACTGGAGTGTATTGACGGGGATCGACAATGACTGTCGTTTGATCAACAGTCCCAGACCTACCGCAATGATCAGCGTGACGGCTAGCACACCCCAGTACAACATGGCTGGGCCAATGTCGGGGCCATCCACAAAAATAGGCCAGCGGTTATGGGGTAGTGTGAGTTTGATATCGATATTATTCGCGGGTGTTGGCAGTTTAAATGCCGGGGTTATGGTGGTTTGAGTAACGCCGTTGTTCAGCTGCCAGCTCACCACGACGGACTGTTTGCCTGGCCGCAGCGGAAGTACTACATGGTCATCCTGCAGGTGTGATGTTTGCTCCCGGCCATCGATCACGATCGATTGCAGTTCCGCACCAGCGGGCTGTGGAATGCGGTAATCACCACCGAGGCTGGTGAGCATCTGCATAGACAGCTTCAATGAAGCGTTACCTGCGCCGGGCCGGTGATCCAGTTCAATACTCTCAATGGTGGTGGTTGGGCCCGCGACCGGTTCGGGCCGCACCGCCAGAAGCTTCAGGGATTCACCTGGCCATGGTCGCCATAGTTGTACGATAGGGCCATTGGATTGTGCAGTTTTTACCGGTGGTATGCCTTCGCCGCTGATATGCCATCGCGGAGAAGCGATGATCTGCCACTGTTCGATCCAGTCACTGCTGTTTGAAGCGTGCAGCTCAAGAATAGCCCTGGGTTTAATCACTGAGCGCCACTGCATGCGGCGCTGATTGCTGGCAAGGTTGACCAGCATATGTTGCTGTTCAACTACCCTGTTCTGGGTCACCACAGATTCACCGGGCAGTAGTGGAATACGTAGATTGATGGCTCCGGTGCTGGGTGCAATGCGGGTAACGGTGGTGATCAACTCCCAGTCCAGATCCGCATTAAGTTGTCGCTGCACCCGTACAAAAGGTTTGATCGGTGCAGGTTGAAGGCTGTTCTGCTGTTCCTGTTTGATCTTTTTATCCAGCTGTAGCGAGCCGCCGGTTACCTGTCCATTTCGTAAACCACGAACATCCCAACCCTCGGCTTTGACTGAGGTATTGTGAGTGCTGAGAGGGAACGGGATAGCAATGTTATCGCCAGTTAGTGCAGCGGTAATGGTGATGTCGTGGTTGCCTGCGGATACATTAATCCAGTGTTTATTATCGGCTTTTACCAGTGAACTGGATTTGCCATTGATCAAAACCGATTCCGGCCGCCAGCTTTTATCAAAGGGTAATGGAAATGCCAGTGCGGTTGCGGCGCTGATTCGTTGCCGTAATACCATTCGCTGGTCGGAAACGGTGATCATAGTGCTCTGCAATGCTGCGCAATGGGGTACGCAGTCCGGCGCTTTGGTCAGCCGGGTTTCTAGCTCCTGCAATAGTGCCGGGGGTGGAAATTCCTCGGCCTGCAGATCTGGGCTGGCCAGCGGATTCAAGAATAGAAACAGTAGGGGTGATAGAAGCGGCAATAGAATCGAGGCCAGGGTAGTACCGCCGATCTGGTTGTTTCTGTCGTTGCCTTTACCATTTCCTTCACCGCTCCCTTCGCTATTCCCTTCATTGCGGTCTGTGGATGGTTTGGCAAAAATCCAGTGATCCTTTAGTAATCTGCCACCGAGTCCGTAAAGCAGCAGGCAGACCAGCAATATCTGAATAAACTTCAATGAACGGGTAAGCCAGGGAGGTGACAGATACAGAGTTAAAGGTGCATCGATTTTGACCGGGCCAGTCCAGCCAAGCCTTACTTGCTGCCATTGCCAGGAGGGCTGGCCAGGGCCGGTTTGTACATTATCCGCGGCCTGGTAACGCTGTTTGTATGGAGCCTGTGCTGTTGTTCGGACAGATTTAGATTTTTTTACCAGTGCATCGGCCATCGAGTCCATCTCCATCATTGCGGCTTCCGGTTTCACGCTAGATAGGCTTGTTGAGCGGTAGATTTCCGCGTTAATAGGTTGATGTCGTTCCAGTTGCGGATAGATCCCGATACGGATCTGGGTAACCGCAAAACCGATTACAACCAGTACCAGGGTAACAAGGGTGAAGTGAGCACCCCAGTTCAGCAGCTCTTTTAGTTTGCCCTCTGGCACCACCTTTAACAGCGGCAGTGCTGCCACCAATATCACCCAGCCCACCAACGGTGCGCCGGATTGATGATAGGTAAGTGCTAGCGTCAGTGCGCCAACCGCCGCCCATTGCCAGTTAACCACACGGAATAATGCCCCAACAATTAACAGGCAGATAAACAGATCCCACAAATCCCAGCTGGATAACCATGATGACTGGATTCTATCCGGGCCAACCGCGTGCCACAGCTTCCAGCCCGGTGGCAGGTGCAGTCGAGTATCTATCTTGTCAAAACCGTGTTGCCAACCAGTTGCAGAGATTGCGGACAGGGGTTCGATACGGTTGATGGCTTCGACATTCACCTGAGGGTGGCGGATCTCAATGCCTGATCCCGGTTCACCGGGCATCTGTGTCACCAGTTGTGGGCGACCATTGGCAACGATTCGACCCAGCTGCAGCTCCGGGGAAGAGCCCAAACGCCAGCCGTGGGTGAATGTGCCATTGATTTGATCTCTGGTGGTTGCGCCCTTGCCATCAAAATCGAGCCACAGCTCACGGTTTAAGCTGAGGTGATTGGCGGCGGGTGAAGCATCGCCACGGTATTGCTGCGTCAATGTCAGGGTTTTATCAGCAGATAACAGGTAGGTTCGTAAATTGGCAAATTGGGGAGGGATATCAATCTGGGATGGATCAATCGCAGCTGCGCCGCTTACCTTAACCCCGCGTAGCGCGGTATTGGCCCTGAAACTCCAGATCTCCTGGTCAGGCCATAGTGCATCCATTTTTTTTGTCTGGAATTGATCAGTGGGCTGGAGATAACGCGCCTTAAGGTAGATGCGCCATTGCCCGGCCCGCGCCTGGATACGCAAGCGGCCATCGGCTTCTATACGTGCCGGTAGTGGCGAATTGAACTGTAGAATTTCGCTGTTGTCCGGCAACAGTTGGCCTAGCACGATCTCCCGCGGTTTGCCCGCCACCGCTAATCGCAGCTCCGTTTCCAGCTGCATCGGAATATCGTCCTGCAGCAGGCGGAATACCTCGACTTTTAGCTGATCGTTGTCTTTGCTAGCGGTGCCGATAGATTGCTGATCACGCAACCAAAGCCTGTTTTGTGCGTCGATTTGAGCCGGTACTTCTTTGCTATCGCCATTTTTGTCTTTACGTAATAAACGGATCAGCGCGGTTTCCGGTGCAACGGTTAAATACTGTGGTGCTTTTTGCCACTTGAAGGTACCGCTTATCTGGTGATTTCCAGAGGAGAGATACAAAACCGGTCGGCCATTTTTTTCCAGTACTCTGGCAGGTTTATTGTTTACCAATACATCGGTCGGCCAGTGCTCTTTCGCGGTCGGCAGCATTATCCAGCTTTCGTCGAATAGCTGCCAGTTTTGATTAAAGTGCGCGGTAGTCTTCGATAGTTCCACGGTGAGCTGGCCGGGCCAGATGCATTTTCGTGCGCTTTCCTTGGCGTTGGGGAGGGAGGCAACACGTGAACAATTTTGATCAGTATGGGATTCCAGTACCCAGGGAACCCATGCTTTGAGTGAGTCTGGAATAGCTCCACCGTTGGTTGCAGCAGCCATGTTGCTAACAATGGATGTGCCAATAATCAGGCAGAAGCCGACCAGTTTATTGATGAAAGTGCTTTTAAAAAACGACATCACACGAGTCCCTGTTGAATCGGTTTGTGTTTGAATTTTGTGTTTGAAAAGTGGTACGTCCAATCTTGTTATAGCGGCTGTTTCGGCAGTATCACCGTATCCCTGTTGTCATCGAGCCAGCATTTGAGTTTCTCCAGATGTCTGGAAAAATCCGCCAATTCATCATCCGGCCAATGCGCCAGCACCTGATGAATATCAGGCATCAATAACGAAACTGTATATTCGCAGTATTTCAGGCCTTTGTCTGTGATGCGTAACTGTTTCTTTCGTGCGTCAGATTTATCAGTGGCGGTTGCCAACAATTTTTTCTCAATCAGGCGCTGCACAATTTTGGTAATACCCGGCTGATTCATCTCCATCACACTACTGAGCTCACTCACCGTCCAGCGGCGCTCTGGGTTATGAGTGAAATGGTTCAGCACCGCAAACTGTGAAGGGCTGATCTCCAGCTCGCTAAACAGCTTTTCCTCCCGCGTACCTTTTAGCTGCTCGATAATTCCGAGCAACACAATGACTCGGTATTCTCGTTGGATTCTATCGTTCAATGATGGTCTCTCGAATATCAGGAAAGTAGGGTTGTGTTTATATTCCTAGGAATATAGTATGCGTAACATTCTATGGAATGCAATATTTTATCATGGAACTATTCCAATACATTCGACTTGATATGGAGCACCCTATGAACCGCAGAAACTTTATTCAGTTATTAGGCGCAGGAACTGGTATCACCATGTTCGGCAGCAGTATCGTTGGGTGTTCAAGCGAGCCTAGCGCAGAGCTATATGGCTGGGCTGGCCCGGAAAGTACTCTGGATGATATCCGGCTGAAAGTGCTTTCCTACGCAATATTGGCTCCCAACCCCCACAACAAACAGCCCTGGATTGTAAAACTCACCGGCCCATTGAGCTTTGAACTGTATGTTGATCCAGAAAGGTTATTACCCGAAACCGATCCTCACTATCGGCAAATACATATCGGGCACGGCACCTTTTTAGAGATCGCCAGCATCGCGGCTTCGGGTTTGGGGTATCAGGCTGATATCGAATATTTCCCTCAGAGTCAGTACGGCAATATGGAATTACAGAACAAGCCGGTCGCTCGAGTCGAACTTGTGAAAACCGCTAATGTTCAAGTTGATCCACTATTTAATCAACTGCTAAATCGACGCAGCAATAAGCGCGATTACGATCAAATAGCGTTGACCATATCTGAACAGCAGGAGCTACAACAATTTAACCAACAAACCAGTGATGCTACTTTGGTGTTTAAATCCTCTCCTCAGGATCAAAAACAACTGAGCCAGTGGCTAACTCAGGCGATGAAAATAGAAACTGGCAATCGAGCACGTGATCATGAAACCATCGCGATGTTCCGGTTTAACGATGAGGAGGTAAAAAAACACCGTGATGGATTTGGCCTCGCTCAAAGCGGCATGAGCGGTATTAAGAAGATGGTTGCGGAAACCTTTTTCCTGTCCCGAGAAAAAACCGAAAATGACCCTACCGATTTTGGCAATCAGGCGGTTGATATGACCCAAAGTCAGGCGCACTCCACCGCAACTTTTGCGCTGCTCATTACAACGGATAACCAACGTATTGATCAGCTAAAAATTGGCCGGGATTATTGCCGTATCAATTTGAAAACCGCCGCGATGGGCTTGGCGCAGCACCCCATGAGTCAGATCCTGCAGGAGTATGAAGATATGCTGCCATTGCAGAAAACCTTCAAACAACACTATGGCATTGCGGAGAGCGACACGGTGCAGATGTTATTTCGGCTTGGTCGCGCTCAACCCACTAAACACTCTGCGCGTAGGTTAGTGTCGAGCATTGTGCAAGCCTGAACCTGCGGGGGTTCTTTGACTATCGTACCTGTGCCCGCCGCCCGCACCCTGAGCGGAGCCGAAGGGTGCAGAAGCGAAGTGGAACGCTTACTCAGTACGTTCATGGTGTCCCAAACAAACTTTCAAACAGTCAATATGATACTCGACCCGTTAATTGAGCCTTGACAAACCCATCCAGCGATACCAATATGATACCATATTGGTTTAACTTATTGAGGGTTCACGATGCCTGCGATAACCTTGAAAAATATCCCCGAGCCACTTTATTTGCTGCTTAAAGAAGCAGCAAAAATCCACCACAGAAGTCTAAATAGTGAAATCATTTATTACATAGAACGTGGCCTTGGTACTCATAAAGTTGATGTTTCTGAGCAAATTGAAACCGCTCGAATATTAAGAGAGAAAACTAATGCCAACCCCATCACTAACGATGAGCTAACAGCAGCAAAGAATGAAGGTCGATTGTGATTGTTGTTGATACCAACATTATCGCTTACCTTTATATTTCAGGAGACAAGTCTCTACAAGCGGAACGACTATTAACCACTGATCCACATTGGTGTGCTCCAGTTTTATGGCGAAGTGAATTCAGAAGTGTCCTTGCTCAGTACTTGCGTAAAGATATTTTGAGTTTGAGCAGCGTGTTGATGATTATTCAGCAAGCAGAAAATCTGCTAGATAATAGTGAATACAAGATTTCCTCTTCCATGATTATGGAGCTTGTAACTTCTAGCAACTGCTCTGCATATGATTGTGAGTTTGTTGCATTAGCCCAGTATTTAGATATTCCATTAATTACCGCAGATAAAAAAATAGTAAGAGAATTCCCGAAATTTGCAATGTCCCTCGATGTTTACCTTGCCTAACACCGCAATAAAAGGTGAGCGTTAGCGAGTCCCACCATACCCGTACCCTGAGCGGAGCCGAAGGGTGTAGTGGCTCAAATCCAAACTGTCAGATCAGGTCTGAGCTACTCGAAAACAGCTTGCTGTTTGTTCGTATTACCAGATTTATCAAGGCTGCATTGAATCAGCAACACATCCATTTTTGCGAGTGTTTTGTATGACCGGGTGAGGGTATTAAAACCGGCCTGATTTAACTGCTCAAAAAGTTGTTGTTGCCGTGTTTGATCGTAGCCGATTCTGGAAAAATAGGAACGGTTTTGCGGGTCCTGTATTCGGATAGCCACGGTTAGGATTCCGCCAGCTGCTAGCAGTTGTGCGATCTGTTTAAAACGTGCCACCGGTTCATCCCAGAACTGATGAACATTGCTCAGCAATATACGGTCGAACGATTCTGGCTGCGCTGAAAATAGTGCAAAGTCGGCTAGCTGAATGGTTACGTTGTCCCGGTTGCGGTTTCTGCTGCGGGCACGTTTAACCATCAAGGTGGAATGGTCTATCCCTAGTACGGATCCAGCTGGAACGCGGGCTGAAATTTCGGCTAATGCATCTCCTGTTCCCGAACCAATTTCTAATACTCTTTCAGTTCCTGTTAATCCCAGTTCAGAAGCGATCATTCGATTCATCTGCCGATTCGAACGCTGCATAATCCAGCCAAAAATAACCCCGGCTAGCCCCGTGGGTTTTCCAGCCTGGCTCATATGGTCTCCGTTTGGGAAATTGACTCTAACGATTTTTGAGAGGTTTCAGGGAATTTCCAAAATACCAGAAAGGGCACCGGGATGGTTAAAATTAGCAGCAGTGATAGCACCTGCCCGTGGCTGTTAAATATTGGATAAAAATAGCTCTCGATCAATAATCCGATACCTCCCCCAAGAGCCATAATGGTGGCGCGTAATCCTGAGGCGGTGGCTCTTCGTGATGAGGCAAATAGCTCAGCTGCGTATGCCGCGAACATCAGGTCAACCATTGCGTAGCCGACATAAGTCAGGGTCCAGAATATCGGCACCACCACTCCAGAGCACTGATAGAAACCAAGTATTGCGAGATTTCCAAGCACCAGGCCAGATATTAAAACCGTCCGTCTACCCAATCGATCACTTAACTTTCCACCCATCAGGTTGGCCAGCAGGACAAACACCCCACCGGATATAAAAAGTACAGAGACCTGTCCGGGGCTATAGCCATGATCACGCTGTAAGCTGTGGGATGTGAAGGTGAAACCGGCTATCGCCGCGGTGTAGGTGAGCAGCAGAGCGACTACCAGCAGCAGGAAAGTGCTGCGCTGGTGGTTGAATACCTCAAGCAACGGTGTAAAAGCATTGCCGGTTGATTTGACTGGAGAAAACGCTCGGTTTTCACGTATGCCTCGGCGTGCGTAAATTAACAATAACAGCGGTAGCAGGCCGACCAGGTAGGCCCCTCTCCAGCCCAATGGCAGCTGCTCAATAGCTGCATAAACCACCGAGGCAAGGCCTTGACCAAGGGCGATCATCCCAGTCAGGATACCCAATGCCCAGCCCCGCGCGGCAGCGGGTACCTCTTCGATTAATAGTACGAAGGCGAGCGCCGTTTCAGCGCCCAGGAAAGTCCTCGTCAAAAATTGCGCAATCACAAATTGCTCGACATTTTGCGTGAACGCTGTGGCCACTGTACACACGGTAAAACCGAGGATTGTAATCATCAGCATCGGTTTTCTACCTACGCGGTCCGCAAGCATAGCCACCAGAAATGCAGGCACGATGCCAAACCGAATCAACCCCGACATTGCGCCAATTTCATCATCCGGTATCTCGAAGCTGGTCTGGATTTGGGGTAGCGCAAGGTTCAATATCGCAAAGTCGTATTCTCCAAGTAGGCTGGCGATACCCAGTAGCAACAGCAACGAATAAATATACCCATCTATTGCAACCGGCGGTTTAAACAGCTGAAAAGGATTTATGCGCATCATGATAATCCGTGTAAAATTGACAACAAGATGTCAAACTTGATTGTGAAATAGATTCTCGTCAACAGGATCGGGCTGCGAGGGAAAACAGACGATGGCGAAATACAGCAAAGAAGGTGAATCGATCCACGCACTGGTTGTGGAGCTGACGTTTACTTTTTTTAAACTTAGAAGTAGCGGTGACAGCCAGTATCAAAAATATGGGCTGTCCAGCGGCCGAATGGCATTGATGCGATCACTGTTTACCGGCGGGCCGCAAACCGTGTCGGCGATTGCCGCATCACGGCCAGTGGCACGGCAGGGGATTCAGCGAATGGTAAATGCAATGCTGAAGGATGACCTGCTGGTACTGACGGACAACCCTCGTCACAAACGAGCCAGGCTAGTGGAGTTGTCAGCCACTGGTAGTGCTCTTTATCAACAGGTACTGCAGGAAGAGATCGAGTTTATGAACAGATTGAGCGAAGGGCTTTCGCTGGATTCGATCGAGCAGTGTAGAGCGTTGCTTGAGCAGGTGCGTGACCGGCTGGAGTTGTGAGGCGGGGTAGCCAGTAGCAGCTGAGCACTGAGCGGCTTTGCGTTGTGCCAAACTAACGTCTGGGCCAGACGATAATATTGGTTTGGCCGCTTTCATCCTCTAGGGTTAGATCAAGTTGCCTGAGGTTCCCCCAATAAAACGGACGATTTAAATGCGAGCCTGTTTTTCTTCGTATTCTACCGGTGTCAGATAGTTTAAAAAGGCATGCCGACGTTTTCGATTATAAAAAATTTCAATGTACTCAAAAATACTCTGCCTGGCTTCAGGCCTGGTTTTGTAATCTTCATGGAAAACGAGTTCGTTCTTCAGTGAACCAAAAAAGCTCTCAGCTACCGCATTGTACCCAAAGCACTTCGTGGGGCAGGCTCTCTAAACATTCCCCTTTTCTACTCATGCTACAGCGAAGTTGGTGATTGAGTAGTTGCTGCTGATAACCTGCCGATGCATAGGTGCTGCCCTGATCAGAATGGACAATCACATCGCTCACTTTTCCTCTCCGCCATATCGCCATGGTTAAAGCGTCCTGCACGAGTGCTGTATTGTTTCTCTCGCTCATCGCCCAGCCAATCACTTGCCTGGAATACAAGTCCAACACGATGGCTACATATAACCAGCCCTCTCGGGTTGCTATAAAGGTCGTATCCGATACCCAGGCGATATTGCTGCCTTTAACGGTGAATTGCCTTTGAAGCAGGTCAGGTACTGGTTCCAGAGTGTTCCTGGAGTTTGTGGTGAGCACGAACTTGCGCGCCATTTTCGATTGGATACCGGCCTTGTTCATGAGCCGGGCTACGCGGTTTTCACTGCAGTGTTCTCCTTCAGCGATCAGATCTTTATGGATTTTAGGCGAGCCATAAATCTCACGGGATGCTTGACGCAATCGTTTGATTTTATTGGTTAGCTCACGATTATCACGAACCCGGTGACTCTCAGGGCGATCGAGCCAGTCATAATAGCCACTGGTGGACACATCCAACACGTCACAAAGCCTGCACACGCGGTATTCTTTGCTCTGGTTACGAATAAATTCGTATTTTTCGGTAACTGCTCCTGCGTTACTCTACCTCCTGCATCCATGCAGTCGAGCCCAGTTCCTTTGCAAAGAATACGGCGGCCTTTTTTAGGACTTCATTCTCCTCTTTCAGGCGTTTATTTTCCTGTCTTAGCTTTGCAGTTTCAGATTGATCCGCTTTCCGGGGTCTGCCTTTTTTGGCAGAAGCCACTTCACCTTTGGTTTCCAATTGTTCTTTCCACTTATAGAGTTGGATGCCTAGCTCCATAGCAATATCGCTAGGGCGACGATCCGTTTCTTCCATCAATCGTAACGCTTCGAGCTTAAATTCGCGCGTGTAGGTTTTATAGGGCTTACGTTGTTTGTTCATTGGAACACTCCTTTGAGAGGCTATTGCCTCTGATTAAAAGTGTCCGTCATACTGGGGGAGGTTCAAGGCGTCCCCTTTAGCTCATAAAAACATTGATCAGCAATATGGGTGGGATCTGCTTGCCCAGCAGATTGGCTTGCCCTCCTGAAGGGCTAATTCTTTAATTTCCATTTGCTGCCTTAAAGGTGTTTTTTAAGAACTATATCAGCAATTGTTATGGATTCGTTGTAACGAAAATTCATCTCCTTTCGGTTAAATGAGAGCGCCAGCTGCGGTTTTGGTACTTCCGTATTAACGGCTTGGCTTCTTGCTGTGTTAACGTTTGCGGTTCCGAAAATTGAAGGCCTATGTTGGTTAACGGCGCGCCTGTATGTAATGCCAGCAATAAGCTAGGTCATACTAAGAGTCCTATCTGAACGGACTGGAGAAAAGAGATGGACGTTTTACAGAGTAAAGCCACGCTAAAATTGATATCCACCTCAGTGTTAGCACTGGGATTGATCTGTCTCTTATACACATCTGACGCTG
>JAHRWD010000100.1 GCA_019090315.1 Pseudomonadales bacterium | reverse complement strand
GATTCTTATCGGACAAATCCCATAAAAACAATTACAGGAATAACCCATGAGTTTTTTAAATAGCTACACCGCTGCATACTGGGGAATTTTTTTCAGCCTTCTAACCTTGGTAGTTCAGCAGTTTGTTGCGGCTGGTTCGAAAGGTTCTCAAGAAGGAGCCATTCCGGGAAAGATTGATGAAAGCCTTAGTCACTCCTCATTTGTTTTTAGAGCGCACCGCACGTTTCTAAATTCCCTGGAAAATTTTCCAGCGATGCTTGGAACGTCATTTCTAGCAATTTTTGTTGGTGTCAATCCAACCTGGGCCGGCTTATTGATATGGGTTTTCGCCATAGCCCGTATGGCTCATATGTTTTTGTATTACACCATCTCTACAGAAAATAACCCTAGCCCAAGAAGTTATTTCTTTCTTATAGGTGTAGTGGCCAATATTGTACTGCTAGTATTTTGTGGCGTTGCTCTTTTTTAGTAGTGCTACCTAACACTTCTGCCCGCACCTCGTTATAAACTGAATTCCCAAAACCAAAAATCTCCGGCATGACCGGAGATTTTTGGTTTCAATGCAGACAGCTCCATACACTACACTAGTAATCATTCTCCAATAGAAACATCTTTTCCCTTAATACGATTAAGCGTCTGATCTTTATCCATGATGTGATGTTTAAGCGCGCCTGCAATATGCAAGATAATGGCAACAAACATTGCCCATGCTGTGATTTCATGGGTTTCGTGACCAATACCTGCTGCCACCTCATTTAAAGCAATCACCGCGTAGGGATCATTCGGATCTGGATTCATCGCAACCAGTTCCAGTCCAAACAGGTGAATTCCGTAACCACCCGCGCCGGACATCATCATGCCTGAAAGGGG
Source organism: Pseudomonadales bacterium (assembly GCA_019090315.1). Taxonomy (GTDB): domain Bacteria; phylum Pseudomonadota; class Gammaproteobacteria; order Pseudomonadales; family JAHRWD01; genus JAHRWD01. The sequence goes on along the minus strand of JAHRWD010000100.1, from coordinate 16,367 downwards.
GAAAAGAACAGTCCCGATAATCAAAACCCAGTGTACTAATTTTGAAAGGTGTTGTTCCCAGATCTGGTATTCATTTACGGGCTCAGGCCAACCATTTTTCACACGCCAGATGACACGGGCTACAATAAAGACAAACAGCACCAGGCCAATTGATTTATGGATCGGATAAAGCCAAAACACCTCATTATCAGCCATATAGATCGCGACGGGCATCATAAAAATAATGGCGATACCGATAAGCCAATGCAAAACGATTGTCGTGGTCGACAATTTATTGAGGGTGTCTTTCATGGTTCAGTACTCTTTTATAATAGGTATGAGATCAAGCGCGAGCATATCACGAGCAGTTACGTACCCACAGAAAATAGCGGGTTATTTCCATTTTTGTTCTTCTGCTTTATCGGACTCTCGAGCGTCCAGCCATTCCGACTGCTGTTCGCTACTCTCCTTCTTCCAGATGGTCGCGTGGGTTTTCAGATAATCCATAATAAACTGACAGGCTTCAAAACAATCTTTACGATGCCGACTGCTAACCCCTACAAATACAATTTGATCCTGCGGGTGCAATAATCCGACTCGATGAATAATGCGTGTGCCAAGCAGCTTCCATCGTTGTTCGGCCTGATCAACAATCTGTTCAAGCTGCTTTTCGGTCATACCGGGGTAGTGTTCAAGAAACAGTGACTCAATCTTTTGTTCTCGGTTCAGATCACTAACCAAACCGGTAAAGGTTGCGATACCACCCGCCTCGGGAGTAGATACCCGTAGTTGGTTGGTTTCGTGTTCGATTGAGAAATCTTCAGTTTGAATTGATACCATTCGCATAATTATAAATCCAGCTAACCACCCGTTACCGGTGGGAAGAATGCCACTTCATCCGTACCTGTTAACCCTGTATCAAGCGAGGAAAGCTCCTGATTCACCGACACCAACAGGTTTGGATCACCCAGTGCTTCACTCCAGCGTTCATCATGAATCGAGCATAGATACGCAATCAGTGCCTGAACATTGCTGGTGTCTGCACTGAATTCAATCTGTTCCGCTTCAAGCCCAAGCTGCTCCCGAATGCTGGCAAAATACAAAACCTGCATCACTCCTGCCCCTGTTTCCAATGGCCTGATTTTCCGCCAAGCTTCTCAACCAGACCGATGGATTCGATACGAATCCCCTTCTCAACACCTTTGCACATGTCGTATATCGTTAACGCAGCTACTGAAACTGCAGTAAGAGCTTCCATCTCAACACCCGTCTGGCCTTTGAGTTTGCAGGTGGATTGAATCAAAACCTGGCAGTTTTTCTCGTCAATCTGAAATTCAACATCGATCGAGCTCAACATCAGCGGATGACAAAGTGGTATCAGATCTGAACATTTTTTTGCCGCCTGAATACCGGCAATACGTGCCACACCAAATACGTCGCCCTTTTTATGTTCACCCCTGATCACCATATCCAGAGTAGCCGCCGACATCTTTACAGAAGCTTCAGCGGTTGCTGATCTTGCAGTTTTTTGTTTGTCGGTGACATCTACCATATGGGCATTTCCGTCACTATCCAGGTGGGTTAATTCGCTCATTCAGTACTCTTTGAGATAGATTTAATTGTGATAAACCACGGACACCATGACCACATTCTGAAGATACGATTCGTAGTTTCATATATGATTGGGGATTTCTAGGAACATAGACATTCAATGCGCTGGAACCCCCATGTAACGGTCTCGACCGTGATCGAAGATAATAACCGATTCCTGATGGTTGAAGAACAGGTCGACAGCCAAATTGTATGGAATCAACCCGCTGGGCATCTTGAAGCTGATGAGAGCCTGATAGAGGCTGCATGCCGCGAAACCCTTGAAGAAACCGGTCACACTGTTCGAATTGATTCACTGCTTGGCATCTACCAGGCGAAATCAGGTGCGCAAAACGATACCTATTTGAGAGTGTGCTTTATCGGCACTGCTCTTGGATATGACGAAAACCTGCCACTGGACACCGGCATTATTCGGGCTTGCTGGCTAACGCGGGATGAAATTGAAGAAAAACGCACTCTGATGCGAAGCCCCACGGTCATTGGTGTTATTGACGATTACCTTGCAGAGATTCGCTATCCACTAAGCCTTATACACACCCGATTAAGCTAAACGCAGGAAATAGCCCCCATTGACTGACTCAACCCCTCAGCACAACGCCAATATTCGTGTGATGGTCGGCATGTCCGGCGGCGTAGATTCGTCGGTGTCCGCCTATCTGCTCATTGAGCAAGGCTATCAGGTCGAAGGCCTGTTTATGAAAAACTGGGATGAGGATGATGGCAGTGAATACTGTTCTGCCAAACAGGATCTGGCGGATGCGGAGCAGGTATGTGAAGGCCTGGGAATCAAACTGCACACCGCCAATTTTGCATCGGAGTACTGGGACAATGTATTCGATCACTTCCTGGCTGAATACTCCGCAGGCCGCACCCCCAACCCTGATGTGCTATGTAATCGTGAAATCAAATTCAAAGTATTCATCGAATACGCCGAGCTACTGGGCGCAGACTATATCGCCACCGGGCATTACGTACGCACCCGCACCGATGGTGAACACACTCATCTGCTAACCGGACTGGATAACAATAAAGACCAGAGCTATTTTCTAAATGCAGTTTCCGAACAGGAGCTTGCCAAATGCCTGTTTCCAATTGGCGATATGGAAAAGCCCGCGGTCCGTGCAATTGCCGAAGCCCAGGGTTTTGGCAATCATCAGAAAAAAGACAGTACCGGAATCTGCTTTATTGGCGAACGACGCTTTAAGGATTTCCTTGAGCAGTACCTACCCGCACAACCCGGCGATATCGAAACGCCAGAGGGCCAGGTGATCGGACAGCATTCCGGCTTGATGTATCACACCCTTGGTCAACGTCAGGGACTTGGACTGGGGGGCATCAAAGATTTCCCTGAAGCACCCTGGTATGTGGTGGACAAGGACCTTGAACGTAACGTATTGATTGCAGCGCAGGGTAATGATCATCCAATGCTTTTTGCCGATCAATTAATGGCCGCAGAAGTTCACTGGATCAACACCTTGCCCCCAGCCAAACAATTTAGCTGTGAAGCAAAAATCCGGTATCGACAACAATCCCAAAGCTGTCATGTGGAAATATCTGATGATCCGGAGCTGGGACAGATCGTAACGGTTTCATTTGATGAACCCCAAAGATCGATTACGCCAGGCCAGTATGTCGTGTTTTATCAGGGCGAACTATGTCTGGGTGGAGCGGTAATCCACTCATCCTCACGACCAGTAACTATCCAATCAGGAGCAATCTAGTGGCTGATAAAGATCTGCGCAGTCAAGTGATTGCCTTTGCTGGAGTACTTCAATCGGTAGCATTGGTCGATAAACTGGCGCAAACAGGAGAGTGCCAACAAACCGGCTACGACGCTTCTATTTTCAGCATTTTCCAACAGGATGCGGAAAATATCGAAGCCGTATACGGCGACATTCCATCTTTATATATTGGTCTAACAACCTATCGTAAGCTACTGAATCCCAAAGAAAGATTGAGTCTGAGAGCGGTTTTTCGATATTGCTACGGTCTTCATCGAATAGAGCGTCAATTAACAAAAAACCACAAATTACTCAGCACTATTGGAAACGAAATCGAACTAATCAGCGGTCAGCTTCAGGACTATGCAGTCTCTGATCCACACATCAGCGAACAGCTTTCCAAGCTTTACCGCAAAACCATCAGCTCCATCAAACCGCCCATTCAGGTCATGGGCAATCAACAGATACTTGAGCAATCCGCGGTACAGCGTCGGGTGCGGGCACTACTGCTTGCAGGAATACGCTCCGCTACTCTGTGGCACCAGGTAGGTGGCCGACCGTGGCGGCTTATCATCACACCAAAAAAGAAAATCCTCGATACCATCGACCAACTACTACAGCCGGTTCATTGAACAACACCCATAACATTCGCGGCGGGATATTTTTTCTCGCTTGCTCCGCATTTCTATTCGCCGTAATGGGCGTTTTTGTTCGCGAAGTTTCCGAAGAAGTGAGCAACGAAACCGTGGTGTTTTTTCGTAATCTCGTTGCCGCGCTGATTTTTATTCCGCTTATTGCGAAAAATAGACGTAAATTTCTTAAAACCGAACGTATTGGTCTTCATCTGTTTCGAACCATATCTGGCTTGTCCGCCATGTACTGCTTCTTCTATTTGATTGGCACCCTAAAGCTTACCGATGCCATGTTGTTTAACTATTCAGCTCCCATCTATATTCCAATCATCGCCTGGTTCTGGCTTTCCGAACCGCTGTCAAAAAAACAATACTACTCAGTCGTTATCGGCTTTATTGGCGTACTGATGATCCTGAAACCCACCCAGGGCATACTCAACATCAATTCACTGGCGGGGTTGGCCGCAGGAAGCCTGGCGGCCTGTGCCTTTTTATCGGTACAGCAATTGGGTAAAACCGAATCACCACTATTAACCGTTTTTTACTTTTCATTTTTTTCAACACTGATCTCTTCGGTACCTATGCTGTGGGCCTATCAACCGGTCACCCAATCACAGTTACTACAACTCATCACCGTTGGAGTTCTAGCCACACTGAGTCAGTTTTGTTTGACCAAAGCCTACTCGCTGGCGCCTGCTTCGCAAATCAGTCCAGTTCAATATCTATCTATTATTTTTGCCGGAATCTTCGGCTGGGTTCTATGGTCTGAAATACCGGATGTCTGGTCCTACGTAGGTGCTGCCTGTATCGTTGGTGCTGCGTTGCTTACGCTACAATTCAACCGTAAAGCCAAACCAGCCAAGCCTTAACGCAGCATGGGAGCAAAATAGCTCTCGCACAAAGGCCGCAGACTGTGATTCGAAAACCAACCTCTGTATCATTACGCAGCCACGATTTTCCAAAAACCTGCTTGCCCAAAACCCGCTTACTGAGAGCCAAAACATGAGCCTAAACCCTCTTACCGCTGTATCCCCTATCGACGGACGTTATCACGGAAAAACCAAAGCGCTGGAAACCCTGTTCAGCGAATATGGATTGATTCGATATCGGGTAATTGTCGAAGTGCGTTGGCTACAACACCTTTCTCGGCTACCGGAAATCACTGAGCTGCCCACGCTATCCCAGCAAGCGAATGACTTTCTGGAGGGCATTCTCGACCGCTTTGATACCGCGCAGGCGCAGCGGGTCAAGGACATTGAATCCACCACAAATCATGATGTAAAAGCGGTTGAGTACTATCTAAAAGAGCAGCTCGAAGGTTTGGAAGAGCTGGACAACATCAAAGAGTTTGTACACTTTGCGTGTACATCCGAGGACATCAATAACCTCTCCTACGCGCTAATGCTTAAGGATGGTCGTGATCAGATTCTTGATCCACAGATGAAACAGATCGTCGAAAACCTACGGGAACTATCGGTAGAGTTTGCTGCGATTCCGATGCTATCCCGAACCCACGGCCAAACCGCCTCCCCTACTACTATGGGCAAAGAGTTCGCCAACGTAGTAGCACGACTCGAACGACAGGTAACTCAACTGGCCCAGGTTTCGGTCCTCGGAAAAATTAACGGTGCCGTGGGTAACTACAACGCCCACGTTTCCGCTTACCCTGAAATCGACTGGCCAACTGCATCAGAAAAATTTGTCACCGAACTAGGACTTGAGCTAAACCCCTACACAACCCAGATAGAACCTCACGATTACATCGCTGAACTATTTGACGTAGTCAAACGCTACAACGTAATTCTTATCGATTTCAACCGCGATGTTTGGGGTTATATTTCCCAAGGTTATTTCAAGCAGAAAACTATCGCTGGTGAAATTGGCTCCTCGACCATGCCGCATAAAGTAAACCCGATCGACTTCGAAAACTCCGAAGGCAATTTGGGTTTGGCCAACGCCATCATGTCTCACCTGTCAGAAAAACTACCGATTTCGCGCTGGCAGCGTGACCTGACCGACTCAACGGTTTTACGAAACCTTGGCGTTGGAATCGGTTACTCGGTAATTGCCTATCAATCAGCTTTAAAAGGCATTGGCAAGTTAGAGATCAACGAAGTACGTTTGTTGCAGGATCTCGATTCATCCTGGGAAGTGTTGGCAGAGCCTATCCAGACCATTATGCGTCGTTACAATATTGAAAACCCCTACGAAAAACTTAAAGAACTGACTCGGGGAAAAACCATTACCCGTGAAATTCTTGCTGACTTTGTAGAGACACTAGATATGCCCGAAGATGCTAAAGAGCAGATGAGAAATCTGACACCAGCGAATTACACTGGCTATGCGGAGCAGCTGGCGCGGGATATTAAGCAGCGTTAACTATTCTCGTTCCCTGAGCGAAGTCGAAGGGCAGCCCAGTGGCACTTCTCCTTTGACTGGATAGCCCTTCGACTTTGCTCTGGGAGCGGCATAATTTTCGAGCTTTATCGTAATATTTTTCATGGCACGATTGTAGTACTGCATAATACTCGTGCCAACAACGTAGGCTCTCTAAGCATGTTTTATTACCAGCTGGTCAGTCTTTCCTACCATTAGTTCTATCGTCATCCATGCTCTTTTGAATACACCATCCTGGCGATAAGGAAGGTTGTGTTTCTCACAGATCTCCTTAACGAGAGGCTGCATTTTCTGATAGTAATTCAGGGGTAAAGAGGGAAATAGATGATGCTCTATCTGATAGTTTAACCAGCCGTGCAAAAAATCAATTCGGTCAGATCCCGTATTGTAATTCACGGTTCCAATAATTTGTCGCAAATAGAATTCACCACGCCCCTGACTGGATTCTTCAAAGCGATAAATGTCTTCGGCAGAATGATTCGGAACGATGATAAAAAATGAGTGCAAGTTGGTAAAAACTTCTGCTAACAGCGAAGCCATCAAGACATTCAACGCAGCATTTGCTCCCAGCGGTAAAAACAACAACGGCATGAATACAAAGCGAAAACCGATATACGGTAGGTAGCAGCGCGTCCACAACCGAAACCCATCTCCGAAAAACGGGCTCCACGCACCTATTCTCATAAAGGAGGTATGCTGAGCCTCACCCCGTTTTGCTCGTTCAGCATTAGCCGTTATTTTCAGTGTTTGAGGAGAGTAATAAGCAATTTTCCAGATAGATGCAAAGCTAATGACAATAATGTAGCGGAGCCACATCGGTATGTTCGATTCACGCAGCCACCGTAAATTAATCTCAATATTATCCGGGTCAGATTTTTCGCCCAGATTGTAATGGTGCATTGTATTGTGTTCATAGTCCCAGGATTTTGGTTCTATCCAGTCGAGCCAATCTACGATTCGCCGCCAACCTTTCGCGAATTTTTTGCGTGTGTAGCGTTCCGGTATGCCGGGCACTTTGTCATACGCACCGTGCATCACCGGGTGAGCCACATTGGCCCAGCGACAGATATTAGCGGTACTGATAAGTAGCGCACTTAAAATATTAAGAGGGAATATCCAGGCGGTGAGATAGCCAAAAATCGCAAACCATCGCCCCCAGCGCTCTACTTTTTTTAGATGTTGAAAATCTTCAAAGGTTGGTTTCCCGATAGTTTCCTTTATAGCGTTGATATCAATTGCGAGCTGTTGTTGATCTACCTGGGCATACTGTACTGGCATATTTACCTTAAATTGAGTCCCTGAACACGACAATCCGTGACGACATCGAACCCTACTGATTATTCAAAAATATCGATCACGCATAAAAAAGGGGCTTCAGTATTTTGCTAGCCCCTTTTTTATTTAGCGATTTGTTTAAAGCTCTATATTTATAGGCTCTTCGCAACGCGTCGGCTAGCGTGCAACACCGGCTCGGTGTAGCCACTCGGCTGAGCACGGCCTTGAATTACCAACTCACAAGCTGCTTTAAACGCCACGCTGTTTTCCAGGTTGCCGGCCATATTTTTATAGGCTGAATCCCCCGCGTTTTGTTGATCTACAACCGCTGCCATTTTCTCAAGAGATGCCATCACCTGCTCTTCTGTGCAGATACCGTGGTGCAACCAGTTGCAAATATGTTGGCTGGATATACGCAAGGTTGCGCGATCTTCCATCAAACCAACATCGTTGATATCCGGTACGGTTGAACAACCGATACCCATATCAACCCAACGCACTACGTAACCCAGAATACCCTGGGCGTTGTTGTCGAGTTCGCGCTGAATTTCGTCAGCGCTGAGGGTGCGATCTCCTAGCAATGGAATCGTTAAAATATCATCCAGACTGGCTCGTGCTCTTGAAGAAAGTTCTTTCTGACGCTCAGCAACCGATACCTGGTGGTAATGCATTACGTGAAGGGTTGCTGCAGTGGGTGAAGGAACCCATGCGCAGTTTGCACCGGCCATTGGGTGACCTATTTTTTGCTCCATCATCGCAGCCATCTGGTTTGGAATCGCCCACATACCTTTACCAATCTGAGCTTTTCCACTGAAGCCAGTCTCAAGCCCGATGTCTACATTCCAGTCTTCGTAAGCACCAATCCATGCTTGCTGTTTCATTTCACCTTTTGGTACAACCGGGCCGGCTTCAATGCTGGTGTGCAGCTCGTCACCGGTGCGATCAAGGAAACCGGTGTTCACAAAGATCACTCGATCCTGGGCTTTGCGGATGCACTCTTTCAGGTTTACCGTAGTACGACGCTCTTCGTCCATAATGCCGACTTTGAGTGTTTTAGCTGGAAGTCCCAGTGCTTTTTCAACTCGCTCGAACAGCTCAACAGTAAACGCGACTTCGTCTGGACCATGCATTTTCGGTTTTACGATATAGACGCTACCGGTACGGCTGTTTTGGTAGGGACCGGTTTGCTTCAGGTCATGTACTGCACAGAGTGAAGTGAACATCGCATCCATGATGCCTTCGGGGATTTCGTTGCCATCCGCATCAATAATCGCTTCGTTGGTCATCAGATGACCAACATTACGAACCAGCAATAAACTGCGGCCTGGCAACGTAAGCTTGCCGCCATCGGCAGCGGTGTATTCTCTATCTGCTTTTAGAATTCGTTTAACTGTTTTGCCACCTTTGCTGAAGGATTCAACCAGGTCGCCCCTCATCAATCCCAGCCAGTTTCGATAGACTACTGTTTTGTCTTCTGCGTCCACTGCCGCTACAGAATCTTCACAATCCTGAATCGTGGTCACAGCTGATTCGAGGCAGATATCCTTCATTGAAGCAGCATCGTCTTTGCCGATATTATCATTCGCATCGAACTGAAGTTCTGCGTGTAATCCATTGTTTTTCAAAATAATAGAGGTTGGAAATTTCGGTTCTCCGTTATACCCCAATAACTGATCGGGAGCAGCCAGCCCAGCGCTTTTACCACCTTGTAGGGTAACAACTAGTGCGCCAGCATCAATGGCATATCCGCAGGAATTTTTATGGCTTGCACCGCCGGAAAGTGGGAAGCTGCTGTCAAGAAAATTACGACCGTATTCGATAACTTTTGCGCCACGGGTGGGGTTGTAACCTGCGCCTTTGGTTGCGCCGTCTTCTTCTGAAACTACATCGTTCCCGTACAGCGCATCGTAAAGGCTGCCCCAACGTGCGTTGGCGGCGTTTAGTGCGAAACGTGCATTCATAACTGGAACTACCAGTTGCGGGCCTGCCAGAGTGGCTATTTCGGGATCCACGTTTTCAGTACTGATCTGGAAATCAGCACCCTCTTCTACTAGGTAACCAATCTCTTTCAGGAATTTTTTATATTCGGCCGCATCATGGGGCTGACCAGCTCGCTCTTTATGCCAGCTATCGATCTTTGTTTGAAGGTCTTCGCGTATTGCCAGCAGCTCGCGGTTACGAGGTGCTAAATCTTTGAGGATTGACTCTAGCTCTGTCCAGACATGCTCTGCATCAATGCCTGTTCCGGGGACAATTTCGTCCACGAGCAAGTCGTGAAGTACTTTGGAAACCTGTAATCCACCTTTCTGGATACGTGCTGTCATCGTTTTTTTCCTCATTCTTTCTAAAACTATATTTGGGGGCGACATTTTACACAAACTAACCGGTCAGATCATCCGATGATCGACCAACCTGATCGATTAATTCTGAACGGCAGATCAAAGGCCAGAGCCTGAAAGTGCCCTGGCCACTTCGTTGATGACCGATCTCAACCAGCGATGAGCTGCATTGTGATGAAGTAGCGGGCTCCAGGCCATTTTCAGCTCGAATTCCGGGATATCAAAAGGAGGATCAAGAATCACAATTTCTGAATTGCCCTGCTGAAGCTGGGCAACCTTGGTTGGCAGCGTGGCGATAAGGTCGTTATCTCCGACAATCAATCCCGGCACCTGGTAATGACGGGTAAAAATAGAGATATTTCGTTTATAGCCCATCTTGTTGAGTGCCTGATCGATCCAGCCAAGTCCGCTTGGTTTGTCGGGGCTCATACCGAAGCCTACCCCGATACCGGTTTTACTGACCCATATATGACTCGACTCAAGATAGGTGGTGAGATCAAGCGCGGCTACCGCAGGATTGTTCCGATTGAGCAAACAGGAAAAGCTATCTTTCCAAACGGTAACCTGATGAAAGGATTGTGGCATGTGATCAAATCGATTGATCGCCATATCAACCTTACCCTGCTCAAGATCCCGAAAGCTGATATCCGAGGGTGTAAGAATGTCCAGTACGATATCTGGAGCCAACTCCCGAATTCGCTTCACCAGCAACGGGAACAGAGTCGCTTCAGCGTAATCCGAGGCCATGACTCTGAAAACCCTGTGGCTGTCGGCCGGGATAAATTGCTGCTCCGGCTGTAAAATAGTGCTGATCTGGGAAAGCACTTCCCTCACCTGAGGCTGCAGCTCAATCGCTCGCTCTGTTGGAGTCATACCTTCGCTGGAACGAATCAACAGCGGGTCATTAAACATTTCCCGTAATCGCTTGAGACCATTGCTCAGGGCGGGCTGGGTGATCCCGAGTTGCTGCGCCGCGCGTGTAACGTTGCGTTCCTGCAGCAAGATATCTAGATAGAGCAGCAGATTAAGATCTGCACGATCAATATTCATTTATTAAAACCCTGTTATTTTGCATCAAAGCCAAACTTGCCAAACCACCAAAACTATTCCATTCTACGCAAGTGGATATATAGACAGCACCCGAATAATGGCGATGGTAGTTTTTCATCAATTGTAGGGATTTCCGTCATACAGTCGGAAAATCTTATGCCCACCAGAGGCCCATCGACAACAAACATGCATATATATATTCTATTTTTCCGCTATCATTGAAAAAATAGTCGTTAGCGGCCTGTTTGATTCAATTTTATTGATAGATATCAAGTCGCGCAGATCTCTATCACTACATAATCCACGCGCAAATTTATTGACGCAAAATCCTACAACGGGACTTCACTATGAGCAATGGGATAGACCATCCAATCTACAACTACAAGATTGTTCGCCAATTCTCCATTATGACGATCGTTTGGGGAATTGTCGGCATGCTAGTAGGAGTAATTCTAGCTGCACAACTGGTTTGGCCTGAGCTAAACCTTGGATTGCCATGGACCCATTTTGGTCGGCTACGGCCATTACATACCAATGCGGTGATATTTGCCTTTGGAGGATGTGCGTTATTTGCCACCTCCTTTTATATTGTGCAACGAACCTGTAAGACCACACTTTTTGCACCAAAGCTGGCGAGTTTTGTTTTTTGGGGCTGGCAACTGGTTATTTTGTCCGCCGCCGTCTCTCTACCTTTGGGCTTCACCACCAGTAAAGAGTACGCTGAACTTGAGTGGCCTATCGATATTTTGTTGGCCGTAGTGTGGGTCTCTTACGCTATTGTGTTTATCGGCACTATCGCCAAAAGAACCACCTCACATATATATGTTGCTAACTGGTTCTTTTGCGGGTTCATTGTAACCGTGGCTGTGTTGCACGTTGTAAACAGCGCAGCGATTCCTGTTAGCCTCATGAAATCCTACTCCTTCTACCCCGGTGCAATTGATGCGATGGTTCAGTGGTGGTACGGCCACAATGCGGTTGGGTTTTTCCTTACTGCTGGCTTCCTGGGAATGATGTATTACTTCGTACCTAAGCAAGCGGAACGACCTATATATTCATACCGGCTTTCAGTTGTTCACTTTTGGGCACTGGTTGCGATCTACATCTGGGCTGGCCCTCACCATCTTCATTACACTGCCCTTCCAGACTGGGCACAGGGACTTGGAATGGTGATGTCATTGATTCTTTTGGCTCCATCCTGGGGCGGCATGATCAACGGCATCATGACCCTTTCGGGAGCCTGGGAAAAGTTGCGGACAGACCCGATTATTAAATTCCTGATTGTATCCCTGTCGTTTTATGGCATGTCGACCTTTGAAGGTCCGATGATGGCCATAAAAACAGTCAACGCGCTTTCTCATTACACTGACTGGACGATTGGCCACGTACACTCCGGCGCGCTGGGTTGGGTTGCGATGGTTTCCATGGGTTCCATGTACCACATGATTCCTGTCCTGTTCGGTAAGAAGCAGGGTGAGATGTACAGCATTTCATTGATCAACGTACATTTCTGGCTCGCGACCATCGGTACCGTTCTGTACATCGCCTCAATGTGGGTAAGTGGCATCATGCAAGGTTTGATGTGGCGTGCGGTCAACCAGGACGGCACCCTCACCTACAGCTTCGTAGAAGCACTTGAAGCTAGCTATCCTGCTTATTTCGTACGATTCCTTGGCGGTACTATCTTCTTCGTTGGCATGCTCATCATGGCATACAACGTATGGATGACTATTAAAACAGCACCACAATCCAGTGCTGCCGCTCAATCAGATGCTGCATAGGGGAATACAACATGAATCATGAGATTGTTGAAAAAAATATTGGCTTGATGGTCATTTTGGTCGTAGTAGCAATCAGCTTTGGAACCTTAGTTCAGATTCCACCGCTGTTTTTTGATAAAGCGACCACCACGCCTATCAAAGGCCTAAAGCTCTATACTGCTCTACAACTTGAGGGTCGTGATATCTACATCCGCGAAGGTTGTCACGTTTGTCACTCACAGATGATACGTCCCTTCCGAGCGGAAACGGAGCGCTATGGTCACTATTCTGTAGCGGGCGAAAGTGTGTATGAACACCCGTTCCTATGGGGTTCAAAACGAACCGGGCCAGATCTGGCACGGGTTGGTGGGCGCTACAGTGATGACTGGCACCGTGCTCACATGTATAACCCAAGGGATGTGGTGCCGGAATCCAATATGCCTGCATTCCCATGGCTATTTGAAGACACTATCGACAACCCTATTACCGATAAAAAAATGGCAGCGCTACGTATGGTAGGTGTTCCCTACACAGATGAAGAAATTGCCGCGGCTAATGCACAGGTAAAAGGCAGGACTGAGATAGATGCACTGTTGGCCTATCTACAAAACCTTGGCATCGTACTGAAAAGCAAACGCTAAAAAGGAGACCAGAATCTAATGAATACGATTGAACTTCAAAGTCTCTCTACGGTTCTTGCTTTTGTCAGCTTTGTTGCTGTCTGCTACTGGGCCTATAGCTCAAAGCGAAAAGGACGTTTTGATGAAGATGCATTTTTACCCTTTGATGATGACGAAATCACGCATATTGAGAACAAGCTAGAGGAGAAAAATGACAATGGATAATTTAAGTAGTTTTTGGCATTGGTGGATCATCGTTCTCACTCTTGGCTGTATTGGTCTCACATGGCTGCTACTGAAATTGAACCAGGTGAAAACACAATCTTCCGATGACCAGACAACCGGTCATGAATACGACGGAATCCAGGAATATGACAATCCGCTGCCAAGCTGGTGGTACTGGATGTTTATTCTTACCATCGTTTTCTCGCTTGCCTACCTTGCACTATACCCTGGCTTAGGCAACTTCAAAGGCTACCTGAACTGGACATCAGTTGGGCAGTGGGAAGATGAACAAAAACACGCAGCTGCAGAATATGCGCCCATATTTGAGCGCTACGGTGCAATGAGCTTTGATGAACTTAAAGCAGACCCGGAAGCACTAAAAACCGGGCAACGACTATTCGCCAACAACTGCTCGCTATGCCACGGTTCTGCAGCCGCCGGTACTGTGGGATTCCCTAACCTGACCGATAATGACTGGCTATACGGCGACACCCCAGAAGCAATTGAAACCAGTATTCTCAAAGGCCGTAAAGGTGCAATGATGGCCTGGGGAGCAATTATTGGCGAACAGGGTGTCAAAGAAAGTGCTGCGTATGTATCCAGTCTTAGCGGTGGAAATGCGGATGCGGCATTGGTGGCGAAAGGCAAAGAGATCTTCGCTACTAACTGTTTTGCCTGCCACGGTGCAGATGGAAAGGGCAATCAAATGATTGGTGCACCCGATTTAACAAACGGTGTTTGGCTCTATGGTGGTACTCTGGCAAAAATCGAAGAAAGCATTCGTAATGGCCGTAACGGCGAGATGCCTGCCCACGAAGAGTTACTAGGAAAGAACAAAGTCCATGTGTTGGCGGCTTACGTCTCGTCGTTATCTGAGCCTAAGCAGTAGAGAGCGTAGATACAGAGAGATCATCGCCCTGTTCTCAGCTAACATTAAAAACGGAGCTTATGCTCCGTTTTTAATGTTAGCAACTGACTAAATGATCATCACTACACTCGGCACCTGCTTAAAAGCGGATCGTATATATGAGTCAAAAAATACCCCTAAAAACCGTTGACCCCAATGCTTCATCAAAGAGCACTATTGAAGATTCAGTAGAATTAAACCTCTACGCCAAGCAGGAGAAAATCTACACCCGCGAGATCCAGGGTTTTTTCCAACGAATTCGGGTATTCACCGGTTGGCCTCTATTGCTGGGGTACTTTCTTATGCCGCTGCTTTCCTGGCAGGGCCAACAGCTTATTCTTTTTGATCTACCGGCTCGTAAATTCCATATATTCGGTTACACCTTCTGGCCTCAGGATTTCTTTCTACTTGGCTGGCTTCTTATTATCGCTGCCTTCGCTCTGTTCTTTTTCACCAATTGGCTCGGTCGTGTCTGGTGTGGTTATACCTGCCCACAAACGGTCTGGACCTCTATCTTTATGTGGATGGAACAATTAGCAGAAGGCTCAAGAAACCAGCGTATGAAACTGGACAAACAGCCATGGAGTGTAAATAAATTACTTAAAAAAGGTTTTAAACACTTCCTATGGCTGTCTTTTGGGCTCTTAACCGGACTCGCCTTTATCGGTTATTTTGTACCCCTTACTCAACTAATCCCTGATATTTTATCCTTTCAAGCTAGCTCCGCAGCAATTTTCTGGATGCTGTTTTTTTCCGCCGCCACCTATGTGAATGCGGGCTGGATGCGTGAGCAGGTCTGCAAATATATGTGCCCCTACGCACGCTTTCAGTCCGCGATGTTTGATAAGGACACCCTGATCGTTTCATACGATACCGAGCGTGGTGAATCCCGTGGTTCCCGTAAGAAGAAAGCAGATCCCAGAGTACTGGGATTGGGTGACTGTGTAGATTGCTCGGTATGTGTCCAGGTCTGCCCCACTGGTATCGACATTCGTGACGGCCTTCAATATGAGTGCATAACCTGCGCCCACTGCATTGATGCCTGCGATGAAGTGATGGATAAAATGAACTACCCCAGAGGCCTGATCAGCTACACCACACTGCACGAACAAGAAGGTGGAACCACTAAAATTTTACGCCCCAGATTAATCGGCTACGGCATTATGATGCTACTTATGGTTGGTGCATTTGTTTACGCAATAGCCACACGAATTCCCCTTGAGCTCGACATCATTCGCGATAGAAACCAACTATTCGGATACACATCAAGCGGACAAATAAGCAACACCTACAGCCTGAAGATCATGAATATGGACCAGGAACCACACTCGTATCGAGTTCATATCGAAGGCAATGAGCAGCTTCAATATGTGGGCAAACAGGAAGTATCGCTGGCTTCCGGCGAGTACCTCACCCTGCCTATTCAGCTGCAGATTGATCCAGTTGAGCTAACACGATCAAACATCAACGTTCAATTCCATATCGAAGCAATTGACGACAGTGACATTCACGCGGAGGCTGAAAGTCGCTTCATTGGCCCAACGCCAATGCCGGGAGCATCCGGGACAAGCCGCTAAGCCACAAACCAAGCCCATCTGCATATGATCTGCTGATGGGCTTGGTTGTTTTGGCGCTCTAGCTGACTGGCACGCCCTATTCCCACAAACCTCGGATGGAAACAGCATTCAGTTTCACCATTGAAAATGCTAGAATCCCCATTTTCAGTCTTGACGTTTTTAACTCCCCTCTTTCGACAACCATCAGGAGATTTATGTAATGAAAAATGCTGTACGCGTTACCGTTACCGGTGCTGCAGGACAAATCAGTTACGCTCTACTTTTCCGTATCGCT
>JAHRWD010000099.1 GCA_019090315.1 Pseudomonadales bacterium | reverse complement strand
TCATCCCCACGGTCGTGGGGAACAGGGCTGTGGGGTGCGGGGCGCTATGAAACTTGTCGGTTCATCCCCACGGTCGTGGGGAACAGTCATTCCATTCAGGGCAAAAACAAAGTAAAACCGGTTCATCCCCACGGTCGTGGGGAACAGTGATTCGGCTGTATAAGACATTACCACTGCACCGGTTCATCCCCACGGTCGTGGGGAACAGCGATAATCGGTGCTGTCGCTTACCTTGTCGCCCGGTTCATCCCCACGGTCGTGGGGAACAGCCGCCGGGCTGTTGTCGGGTAATCTCAGGGGCCGGTTCATCCCCACGGTCGTGGGGAACAGCCTAGCGAGTATTCGGAGTCCAGCCGTTATCTCGGTTCATCCCCACGGTCGTGGGGAACAGTGAGCTTCTCTGTGATGCTTTTGTCCGATCGGCGGTTCATCCCCACGGTCGTGGGGAACAGGCCAGTACAACACCCATTCCGTATATACCCACCGGTTCATCCCCACGGTCGTGGGGAACAGCGTATTGGTATGCCAGTGATTTCATGAAGATGCGGTTCATCCCCACGGTCGTGGGGAACAGGCCCTGATTGCAACAAAGAGATAGATCGGGGCCGGTTCATCCCCACGGTCGTGGGGAACAGGTGGTGGTGCGCTGCTCTGGTGCTGGTGATAGCGGTTCATCCCCACGGTCGTGGGGAACAGAACTGGTCAATCATTACAAGCATTTTCTTTAACGGTTCATCCCCACGGTCGTGGGGAACAGTCTACTCAAGATCACTAGTAAGTTTACAGACTCGGTTCATCCCCACGGTCGTGGGGAACAGACTAAGTATAGCTTATTGATTTTTAAAGAACTTTAGCGCGGCACAAAAAGTACCGGTTTTTCTCACAAAAAATAATCATCGCCTACCAACAGATTCAGGGCTTCTCAAGGGGTAAAAATGACACCAATCTCAGGCCATCATAGTCCACAGGAATACGGCGGTTTTTTCCAAAGGTTTGAAAATCATAGCCTGATTCGGTATTGGTTGCCCAGGCCATCACGACGTTGCCGTCATCGGCCAGGGTGGTGACTTGTTCCCAGAGCATTTCGCGGATTCGCCTGCCGACATCACCAATATAAACACCGGCTCGAATTTCGAGTAACCACACGGCTAAACGTCCTCTGAGCCGGGGCGGTACATTTTCAGTCACAACAACCAGCATGCTCATACTCTAACCGCTCCTATGACCTTCATCACCAATGCTTTCGGGTTCGGGAATCGCGGGAGGCTGAGCATCTTCGGGTGGTGGTGGCGGCTCGATGCCTCCGGCAGATAACATCTCTTCAATGGAAGGGATAATTTTTTTGAGCAGTTTGGAGCTGCGGAAAACATCACGGCAAGCGATACGTACTTCACGGTCGGAGTTGGCCGGGTGCTTGGCGGCAATCTTGAAGGCAACGGGCACTACGGTCTCAAATTTGAATATATCGGCAACGTCGTAAACAAAAGACAATGGTTTACCGCTATGAATAAAACCAATGGCGGGCGCATATCCGGCTGCCAGAATGGCTGCTTCGGACACGCCATAAAGGCAAGAAGTAGCGGAACTTAGACAGCGGTTAATCACATCACCGGCTTCCCAGTCTTTTGGGTCGTAACGTCGGCCCTGCCATTTAACGCCATATTGTTTGGCCAGTAACTCGTAGGTTTTGCGAACTCGCGCACCTTCAATGCCGCGTAATTGGTTGACGCTACGCCGTTCGGGAGCCGGTTCGCCAAAGCGCATTTCAAACATTTTGCGTACCACTTTTAAGCGCAAGTCTTCGTCCAGCGCTAGCTTTGCCTGGTACAGCAATTTGTCGGAGCGTGCACCGCCCGGTTGACCGGCTGAATACAAACGGACGCCGGCTTCGCCAACCCAAATTAATAGCGTACCTGTCATGGCAGCCAATTTAACGGCAGCGTGGGAAATGCGGGTACCTGGCTCCAGCATCAAACAAGCAACGGAACCGACGGGAATGTGTTTGCGCTCGCCTTTAACTTCATCAATGACAACGAAAGCGCCATCTTTCACATCAATACGGCCATACCAGATAAAAATCATTGAGATGCGATCCTTTATGGGGATGGGCTTAAGTGGAATAAACGGTGTTGATTGCGCCATTCCTATGGCCTCCTAATTAACCAACGCAACCCAGAAACCAGTATCAGCGAACCGGGTATTTTTCATCTAACAGTTTGTCGAGGTAGCTTTTGTAGTTCTCCGAGAGGCCTACAGGCCCTTGACCAATACCTGCCAGATCAGCCAATAACTGCTGGTTGCATCGCAATCGCCCCGCCTTACTTTGCAGCTCGGCAACATAAAGCTCCAGCGAATGTTTGATAATTTGTGTAACACCCAGGCCGGTATTCTGTTTCAAATACTCAAGTGCTTGCTCGCTTGATGGGGCTAGTCGCACATTGATTCGCATGATTGCTTTCCTCATGGAGTTAAACAAGCTTGTATGATGCGGTCATCCAAGCTGCCTTCTTATCTATTTCAAATATTGAACTCAGGCATCAAGCAATACACCAGGACGTGGTGCATTAAGCCCGATCACTCCCAGCCGCGGCTGCAGATTGTCTGTTCCATTTCATCCAGAGTAACGGGCCTGTTTGGTTTGGGTAAAAACCCTTTCAGCTCTTTGATGGAAAAAACAACCGACGCTATCGACACAACACCTTTGTCATCCACAGAAAAGTCGAGCTGATCACCCGCTATAACGTGAAGATGGTCAACTATCTGTTTAGGCAGAGTGATTTGGCCTTTGGTAGTTATTTTTACGCGCATATTTATGCTTTACGAATCAGCATCAAGCCACAACCAAATGCCATCGAACGTCCCAAACCACGCACCAGCGAATCATTTTTAGGATCAGAGTTTGATCTGCCGGAATACATGGATTGAACAAATTGCTCTGGGTTGGTGATTTCCAATGTGCCATCAAAATCAAGGCTGGCAAACTGTCGGTGACCACTGTTGCTGTCTTTATTCTGGTGCTTGTGAAACTGGTGGTTGCTGACGCTTAAGTCTCGTAGCTTGAAACCATGCTTTTCACCTTGCGCCGATAGCCATTGCTCGCCAGCTTCATGGTGAATCACTGCGCTGGCAGGGCGATCCCCAACGACAGGAAAACGCTGTTTATATTCATCAACCTTTGCATCAATGATGTCACGACGAATACGCTTTTTACTGTTGTCATCAATCTTGCGAGTGACGACGGCATTGGCTCGCAGGCTAAAACCATAAACGCTGCCTTCCATTAACTGGGGTTGAAACGCTTTACTTTGCACCTGTAAAAAATCAGGCACATTGTCGGGTAAACGCTCTGAAAGCAGGTAATAAAAAGGAAAACGTTCGCTTTCATCTTTGCGGTATAAGAAATCCCGCTTGGCATCAGCATCGAGGGGCATCAAATTCCAGATCATTTGATGCTCATGAAACAGATTGCGGTGCAGGGTAAGGGCTTTGACCATTTCAGCCCGATGAGTGGACGAATAGGTGAGTTTACTGAGGTACATGGCTCCCCTCCCCGCTTAAATACACAGCCTCTTCGCGGCTAGAAAACTGCCAGCGTTGGCGACTAATGGGTTGGTCGTATCGTGGCACACGATAAGTTTCGGTTAAGCCGCTGTGGTCAGAAGGCTCCCAGTAATAGCGTGGTGCACTATTCCGCGCTAGTGGTTGCAATTCAACGGCAGGCGAATACTCATCCAGTGCCTGTTTCATTGACTCACACTGTTTAAGCTGTGGGCTAAGCGGTGCTGCCAGTGGGCAGGCTTTGCGCCCGAGATAAAGATGAAAGTGGGGGGCTTTTAAAGCTTCGCTGAGTTGAGCCAGCGAATAGTGACTCTCACCGTCAAGCCAAACAGCGGCAACATTGAAACTGTCTTGCTGATAGGAGCGGAACGAAAGGATGGTGCCGATTTTAGTCTCGGCAAGCTCGTCTTTACGGGTGTAAAGATGCTTCACCTTTTTATTGGTGGGCGGCACCTGCGCGGTATGAAAGTCGCGCATGGCTAAACCGGGTGAGTAGAGTTTGATACCAAAATGGCAGCAATCAGCAAGCTTTTGCTGCTGTGTTTCATCGCTGCGATCGATACCTAAAGCAGCGGCGAGCAGTCCCAATAGCGCCGAGCGTGAGGGGTGATCTGCGGTGGGTCGTTCTTGCCCAACAGCCTGATCACCCCATGAAACCAACGGTGCATAAAGTTGAAAAACCAGATAGTCCCGCATGCTTACTCCGTTACAAACTGGATAATTTCGGCAAGGCTGCCTGAGCCTTTTTGCACGTCCATGATTTTGTGACCATCGGAACAGGCACCGTAAGCATTTTCAAAATTATCGCGCTGACTTTCGAGGCGCTTGATCGCTTCATCCAATGGATTACCGCCACGGCCTGCCTGTAAAAAGGCCACGGATAATGAACGGGGTTGCTGACTGCCTTTTTCGGCCGGCATGTAGGGGGTGTAAGCCCGCGAGGCAAAGCTGTTTTGCTTGCCTGTTGGCGCAACCTTGGCGGCAGACTGTAGCAATGCGTTAATGGTTTGATTGGCCAGGCTTTCATCGCCCTGCAAGTTTTTTACCAGCAGGTCTTTGTTAATGCAGCAGTAGATATAAAACACCCCAGAGCCAAAACCAGCATCGCCCATATGCCCAGCACCGGCATCTTCTTCGTGGGTGTTAAGGTCGTCCACTGCGGTAAAAAAATCATCTTCAATTTTAACTGGGTTGACGGTGAAAGCGTGGCTGATTTGCGCTGCGGCCTCAACGTTGTACGCAGGGCTTGAGGCGAGCATTCGGCCAAACAGGGCAATATCCACCGCTTTTGGTGTTTCCCTGAGTAGTTTTAATTCACTGTCTTCAGGGCCTCTGTCCTCTTGTGCCAGCGCCTCGGCTAAAGTCATTACCGCCGACCATTCTTCGGGTGACACATGGGCCAGCTGTTCAATTTCTAACGGTGTGTCTTTTTTGTTTTTTCCAAATACGGCTGCAATGGCCGTGGCCCATTCTGTTGCTTTTTTTTCAGGCACGTCTTTTTCCAACAGATGCTGAAAAACCTTTGACCCTAGCCGTTTGGTACGGGTGCCCTGAAAATTACTCAGAGCCTCTTGAAAATTATCACTGGTACGCCAGGCTCGTTTTAAACTTTGAGATGAGACTCGCAGCCGCTCTGTACCACCCACAATGGCTGTTTTTGGTCGGCCCAAATCATCACGATTCAGATTAGAAGGTGGGTAGGCGGTTAACAGATGCAGTTGAATAAATTGGCTCATTTCAAGCTCCTTTTTGATATTTGAATACTTCGGTGTAATAGGTTTTTGCAGTTTGGTATTGCCACTGACGATTGCCTTTAAACCAGTCTGGGTTGCGATGCTCTTGATGCCAATGTAAAAGGCTATCGGCCAGCGCGAGCGGGTTGGCTTTTTCGCCCGCTTGAATAACGGCTCGGCGAATATTTTGAAAAAGCTGTTCTTCGTTATCAGAAGCTAACAAGCGTTGAAAACGCAGGTCGCTAAATACAGGGTTATCGCTGCCTTCTTTGGCTTTGCCCAATAAGGTGGCGAGCGAAGCACCATCGTTCGTTTTAGCCACGGCTAATGCCCCCGCGACAAGAGCAATACCCATCAAGTCATATTGGTTTAAACGCGGCAGTGCTTGGTTCAGGCGTAAGAAGCCACGTTCAATAATCACCTCGTCCAAAGAGGTGCAGCGTTTAAGCCGTGCCCGCGCACCCTTTTGTTTGTCTTCATGCAGCCAGTGATACCAGTCAAGAATGGTTTGGCTTTCCTTGTCTTTCAGCACCATTAAATAGGCTGACTTCTGTTTCTCTGTATCTATCGTCATATTGATCTCTATTCCTATCCTATTATTTAGGGAGCAGGATTTAAGCTGCCAATGCTTTAAGTGCTTTGCTGCCATTCAGGTAATGTTCCAAGCCACCTTTTCCATGTTTGGCTTTTATTACGCGCTTAAAATCACCGTCTTCATTCATGCTGTTCAGGGCGTATTGGTCAAAGAGTTCGTGGGCGCTTTGTTTGAGATGAGAGCGCCAGTTAGCCAGTAGTTTGTCTATTGTCGTTTCATCATCATTTTTGGCATATTCAGCTAACTGCGCCAGTAGACGATAGAACTCGGGTTCAGTGAACGACCAGAAGTTGGCATCGATATAAGATATATCGCCCTTGGCATCTTTAGGGCGTTTAAACCAGGCGATTTTCAGTGCTGATTTAAGCGTTTTTAATACATCGGTCGCAGCTTGCACCATTTTTTGTGCATATTCCTGAAGGTTTTCCAGCGCCTCACCTTCAAGGTTAAAAATAGGCATGGTGGTTTCGTACCAGCAGCGGGCTTTCATGTTATCCATATCGTAAGCAAAGGCCCATATTTGTGGGATAAAAGCCGCGTCCTCAATCCAGTCCCAACGTTTATTTGAATAAGCTTGAACAATTTGCGCAGGGACTTTTTTGGCTTTGCCGCTGTTATCTATTACGGCTAAGCCCAGCCAGTGACGATAGCCTAGCCCCCCTGGCTGGCCTTTTAGGGAAAGAGGTTCTTTATCGGTTTCAAAGGCATAGGGTGTTAAGGGATGCACCCAGTTGCCTGAGTAATTAACACCATAGTTTTTGGTGTGAAATTGATGAACCAAGTTTGCTGATTGTTCGCCGGAAATATCGCATATGCCCGTGTTATCGCTTGTATGCAACCGTATACGACGAGGCATTGACCAGTACATTTGCAGAGGGTGGGTGTCATCGGGATAGGTTTCCATCCCTTTCTTTTCACTGGTTCGAGTGCTTGCCATCCATGGAAAAACTGCGGCAAGCTCGTCCTTATGGTGACCTCCATTTTGTGTCAGCACTTCTTCCTGAGTCAGTACATTGAGCCAAAGTTTGTGCCACAGTGTGTTGCATGCGTTATTTTCGGGCGGCATAAGCAAGGTGGTTAGCGGGCCACCGCCTCGGAGTGAAACCCTGTGACCAACACCCCCAGAGGGGGCATTAATCTGTAGAGTAAAGAGGGCGATGGCCGCCCAGTAAGGGGAGAGTTTTTCAACTTCACCTCGTTTGACAAAATGATCGGCGTTGTCCTTGATGGTTTTACCGCCGGGTGCCTCGATTAACAGGCTGGCAATGCCTTTGTTTTCTCCCTCTGGCAAATCAAAATCCTGCATAAAAGCAGGTTCACCATTCTCCGTATTAAGGTTAAACGCTGGTTCTATACGTTTAAATGCCTGCTCAAGTTCTTCTTTGCTCGGCGGATTGCGCCAATATTTTTTCCATTCGCGGCCATCCTTGGGTGCAAAGGCGGTTTGTAGAATACCGATTAATAGTTGATAAATAGCCCCTTTGAAATCTGCGCGGGGGGATAGAATTTCAATAAAATCATTATCCGTTTGGCCGCCAAGCTCAGCAATTTTCATGGTGATCTCGTCACCATTTTTTGTTTTAACGGGTAGCCACTGATCTAGCAGCAGGTTCATGGGTGTTTCTTTGTCCATAAAATTAATACCTCAGCTCCAATCCTTGTTGTGCGTTGTAGGTGATGATGACAGGCTTGTTATTGTCGCTTAGGCCTTTTGCTTGCCAGGTCGTATTGGTGGGTAGCAGCGGCACAATAAAACTAAATTCATCAAACAGTTGTGTTGTTTCACGCAGTTCTTTTATTGCCTTTTGTAACACGTCGTCTTCATTTTCTGCAAGGCGCTCTAGTTGAGATTTATTGACTTTGGTACTGCTTAAATCCCAGGGATATTTACCCTCATTGATCCAGGGTGTCAGCGTGTTGTTTTCCCAACGGGCAAGATAAAGTGTGTGAGACTCTTCGCCAAGTCGTGTTGAAATGTGGGCTTCTTCATCCCATTGAGGGCTATCGGCATAACCATTAGCGAGCTTCATTTGCAGAAAGTTGGCGTTGTCTTTTTTGGCCCTGTTTTCGCCATCGGCTTCAAGGCTGCTTTGGTCTAAACCTTCGGGTATGTCAGTACTTTCGTCATACACAAACTCTAATAACTCACGGGCATCTTCGGGCATTTTCCAACCGCCTTTTTGCTGGAGTATTTTCATACTGCGCCAAAGTAGCAAGGTATGGGGGTAGACGAAATGCGCTTTAGGGAAGGTGTTTTTAAACCAGTCCGCCTGGGGTGTTTCAGTATATTCCGGTGAGTGAATAATAAGGCAAGGCCTGCCCCGTTGATCCGCTTCGCCGTGAGCCAAACGTTCGCCTTGCTGATCTCGGCTGTGGCGCTGTAAGCGGCCAGCACGTTGAATCAGTAAATCAATGGGGGCGAGGTCGCTGATCATGATGTCAAAATCAAGATCAAGTGATTGCTCCACCACTTGCGTGGCAATAAGCAATCTTCCTTTGCGTTGTTGTGGCGTGGATGCATCACCAAAATAGGCCAGCATCTGTTGCTCGATGGTGATGCGATCACCCATCGCATAACGGCTGTGGAAGAGGTGTAATTTATCGGCAGTAAGCCAGTCGCAGGTATTAAAATATTGCCAGGCTTCACGGGCATCGGGCACGGTGTTACGGATCCAGCAAACGGATTTACCTTCATTTAGAGCTGTTTTAATTTTTTCAAATACGGCAGCTTGTTCGTGACAAAACACCACGCCCACTTGTCGTTTAACGGATTCCCGCGTTTCTAGCGGATATTCTGCCACGCCTTTATTCGCGGATGCCTGAGTCAACAGGGGGTAATCTTTACGGTGAAGTGTTTGCTTGTCGAGGGGTTTGGCTTTGTTGCCATAGAATGCTTTCACTAACGCTTCCCGCTGGTGGTGGGTAAGCGTGGCGGACAAAAGAATCACGCTGCCGCCCAGCGCGGCATGAAATTCAACCAATCGTTTGAGTAGCTCGTTGGTGTAGGCATCGTAGGCGTGAACTTCATCGAGTATCAGCACTTTGTTAAGCAGGCCGAATAAGCGCAGGGATTGATGACGGGCGGGCACAATGCCCAACAATGCCTGATCAATCGTGCCAATACCCACATCGGCGAGTAGTGCTTTTTTGCGATTGTCGGCAAGCCAGCGATTGCACTGGGCGGTGATATTTTCTTCATCACGGTAATTGTTTTCAGCCTGGTGGCTGTTTAATAAAGACTGCTGAAATTTTTCCGATAGATGGCGAGCGCTGTGGCTTAATATCAGGCTGGGGTTTTCATCTTCTTCATAGAGCCGTCGATAGCTTGAGGTCATGCGTTCGTACATGGCGTTAGCGGTGGCCATGGTGGGCAAGCCGATGTAAAGCCCTTGTGCCAAACCCTCACGCATTAAACGATGGGTCAAGATTAATGCTGCTTCAGTTTTCCCTGCGCCGGTAACATCTTCAAGAATAAATAGTTGAGGCTCAGAGCTGATGGCTAGCGTTTCGCATTGCTTTTGCAGTGGCGTGGCAATTTTTATTTTTGGGAAAAACACATTCAGCGGTAAATGGCTTTGCAGTTTTTTTGGTGAAAGCCCTGAGGCTATTATTGCTTTTTCCGCACTGGGCAAGGCATTGTTATGCCAATACTCTTCAAGTGGCATGGGGGATTGCTGGTAGGTAAATATTTCCTGATTGGAGCCTAGCCAATCCGCCAGTACCGCTATGCCCGCCAGTGGCCAACTGCTGTGTTTTTGTTGGTAACGCCAATCATCGTGGAGGTCACGTTCAGCGGCCAGCGCGAAATCCGGTTGAATCAGACCCTGCCAATCTTCCACAAATGCTTGTGCAGCACTTTGGTCGGGCGTTACAAAATGGTTTTTTATGCGCTCGGTGCTATTAGAGGGCGGCCAACCGTGATGGCCAAATACGGGGCTCAACCAGCATTCCAGTGTGTCGCCCACAAACTCCTGTACATCATCATTGCTGTTATTAAACAGGTTCTTTTTTAAATGTTGATCCCATAGCCATTGCCCAAGGCTATCGTGCCGGACAGAGTAGTTGTTCTTTCTGACAGGGTTATCAGGCCAGAATAATTCTCGTAAATCAGGCCGGAGTTGCTGGAAGGTTTCGGCAAATTTCCCCAGGTCATGCAGGCCAAGCAGGAAAACTATCCATGCGTGGGTTTGCTCTTGAGGAAGCCCCATGAGTACGGATAAACGTTTGTTTAGCGCGGGATGGTGGGACAGTAAAATGTGGCCCACCGCCGCCACATCCAAACTATGAAAAGCCAACAGGTGGTAACTCGCATCCTGTTCTTCCGTTGCAGGTTTTGCTTTGCCCCAGTAGTTAAAGTAGGTATGCCGTTGGCTACTACTCATGTTTCATAAACCCCCTATAAATCCGTTGTGGTTAACTATTAATTTATCAGCTTTCAAATACAAAACCGTGTAATCAATTGTTTGAGTACATCAATAGCGGGCTGAACTTGATCAAGCGCCATATATTCATCAGGCTGGTGGGCTTGATCAATATCGCCCGGGCCCATGATTAATGTATCCATCCCAAGCTGCTGCAGAAACGGTGCTTCGGTTCCAAAGGAAACGGCGCTGGCG
This sequence comes from Pseudomonadales bacterium, assembly GCA_019090315.1. Taxonomy (GTDB): domain Bacteria; phylum Pseudomonadota; class Gammaproteobacteria; order Pseudomonadales; family JAHRWD01; genus JAHRWD01. The sequence goes on along the minus strand of JAHRWD010000099.1, from coordinate 49,538 downwards.
GTGTGGCCGGTAAGTTTTTCGCAGGCTTTTGCAAGCTCTGAGTCGGCGGGGTTTTCAAATGCGGGGATTCCGGGGAACAGGGATTTGAGTTCAATTTTTATCGCTAGCTGTTGTGCCAATGGCGCCAGCCGCTGGCGAATAGCCGCCCGCACTTCCTGATTATTCATGCCGGGTAGCGGGCGGATATCAAACTGCATTTCGCAGCTACCGCAAATTCGGTTGGGATTGTCGCCCCCATGTATACAGCCAAAGTTGATGGTGGGAACTGGGGTGGTAAACAGCGGGTTCTGGTATTTGGCCTGTAGCTCTGATCTGAACTGGGCCAGATCGGCAGCGACGATAAACATCGCTTCCATCGCATTGTTGCCGAGGGCTGGATCGGAGGAGTGCCCGGCCTGCCCGCTGATGATGATCGACTCCATCATCATACCTTTGTGGCAGCGGATCGGTTTTAGGCCGGTAGGTTCGCCGATAACTGCACAACGGGCTTTGGGACGGCCAATACGCACTAGCTCGGCCGCACCAGACATTGAGCTTTCTTCGTCGGCGGTGGCGAGAATGATCAGTGGCGCAGTTAGTTTTTCATCCTTAAAAGCCCGAGCGGCTTCAATCGCTATCGGGAAAAAACCTTTCATATCGGTTGAGCCAAGCCCGTACAGACGATTGTCTTTTTCAGTGAGCTGGAGTGGATTTACATTCCACAGATGGTCATCGTAGGGTACGGTATCGGTATGGCCGGATAGCACTAACCCGCCGGGGCCGGAACCCAGCGTTGCAATAAGGTTGGCTTTTGCAGGACTGCCCACGGGTGTTTCGATCGGTACGATCTCTGTAGCAAAACCGATGACGTCCAGCCACTCTGCCAGTCGTTCAATTACCGGGAGATTGGATTGGTCAATATTGGCCTGGGTGGAGCTGACGGATGGTATTTCGATCAGCTGATTCAGCATGGAAAACAGTGTCGGCAAAGCGGGCATGTGGGTCACTTTTTATAATTGGCAGCGCAAATAGCTGAACGGAACAAGTACTCCGACAAGCTTGTATTGATAGAATCGGTCATATTGACGGTTTTTACTGATCCCGTCCATGCTCTGCTTTATTCGACCAATTTATTCGCTCAACGAGAATCAATAGATCAGCAACGGGTTGCGCGTCTATAATTGTACTCACTACTTATTCATTGCCTTGTCAGGCTGTGTATATTCATTCACTTCTATTCAGACGCTGCGGTAATTTCCCCAACCATCATGGATCATTTTTTAACCAGGCCCGATCTGCTAAAACTTCTGCTAAGTCAGGGTTACCTCAGCAAAGAGGATTATGAAAAAGCGCTACTGGCACCTCAGGATCTACGAGGAAAAAAGCACCCCCTTGAGGAGATTGCTGACTGTCAGCTGAGCAACGCCAAAACTGAAAAAAACAAAAAGCTTGATCTGGAAACCCTGACCATTTGGCTGGCGGAGCAAAATGCAGATCAGGTCTACCATCGTATTGATTCGCTGAAAATCGATGTATCCGATGTCACCTCGGTGATGTCGCTAGCCTTTGCCCAGCGCCACCGTATTTTAGCGGTAGAGGTTCATCCTGATTTTGTGGTGATCGCTAGCACTGAGCCGATGGTGAGTAACTGGGAGAAAGACCTGGCCCACGTTTTACGCAAACCGATCAAACGGGTCATCGCCAACCCGGCGGACATTGAGCGCTGCACCACAGAATTCTATAGCCTCGCCAGCTCAGTAAGCGGTGCAAGGAAGAGTGACGTTGGACAAAGCACTCGCCTTGGCAATCTTGAGCAGCTGCTGGATATCGGACAGAACAAAAATCCGGATGCCAACGATCAGCATATCGTTAATATCGTTGACTGGTTACTGAACTACGCCTTTGATCAGCGCGCCAGTGATATTCATATCGAACCGCGCAGGGATGTAGGCAACCTTCGGCTGCGTATTGATGGCGTATTGAATACGGTGTACCAGTTTCCACAGCAGGTTGCTGCAGCCATCACCAGTCGTCTCAAAACCCTGGGACGGTTAAATCTCGCTGAAAAAAGGCGGCCTCAGGATGGTCGTATCAAAACCCGTAGATCAAATGGTAGCGAGGTTGAGTTACGGGTCTCTACCCTTCCCACCGCGTTCGGCGAGAAGATGGTTTTGCGAATTTTTGATCCAGATGTATTGCTAAGAACTTTTCAGCAGCTCGGGCTTGAAAATGAAGATTATCGCCGCTGGCAGACGATGATCAATAAACCCAATGGCATTGTACTGGTAACCGGGCCAACCGGGTCTGGGAAAACCACTACGCTCTATTCCTCATTGAAACAGCTGGCAACCCCGGAAGTGAACGTTTGCACCATTGAAGACCCGATCGAAATGGTTGAGGAAGCCTTTAACCAGATGCAGGTGCAACACAACATCGACCTGACCTTTGCAAGCGGCGTTCGGGCGCTGTTACGGCAAGACCCGGACATCATCATGATTGGTGAGATTCGTGATCTTGAAACCGCGGAAATGGCCATCCAGGCTGCATTAACCGGTCATTTGGTTATATCGACGCTACATACCAACGATGCACCCTCGGCAATATCGCGACTGATGGAGCTTGGCGTACAGCCCTTCCTGATCAAAGCCACCGTACTGGGGGTAATGGCCCAGCGGCTGGTTCGAATATTGTGCCCCCACTGCAAAGAAGCGATTGTTCCGGATGATAGCGGCTGGAAGTCCCTCACCTACCCCCGACGCATCCCCAAGCCAGACAAGGTGTATAAAGCCGTTGGCTGTAGCGAGTGCCGGGATACCGGTTTCATCGGTCGCGAAGGGATCTACGAAGTGATGCCTTTTTCGGATAGCTTTCGCCCACTCATTCATGAAGGTCATGATCTGGCACCGCTGGTTCAACAGGCATACAAAGAAGGCATGCAACCGCTACGACTAAGCGGCGCGCAAAAAGTATGTGCGGGCATTACCACTATCGGTGAAGTACTGCGCGTCACCCCCGAAACTCAGGCCTGAATTTTTCAGGATCTGGGTACAAAAACCACAAGAAACAGGTACACTGGTCGGCTTTGATTTTAACCGGCTCGCCAGCGCATATTGGCGGCCCATTAGCCCACTGAATGATGTATGACTCCCGACCAATAGTTGGCAACCATGCCATGAAAGGTGCGGAGTCTGTAAAGAACCATGAAGGAGATACTGAATGTCTGTACAAACAATGGCCGACCGTGACGGTGTAATCTGGTTTGATGGTGAAATGATCCCATGGCGCGATGCCAAGGTTCACCTGTTAACCCATACCCTGCACTACGGCATGGGTGTGTTTGAAGGCACTCGCGCCTATCGCACTGACAAAGGACCCAGTATTTTCCGTTTACAGGATCACACCGACCGCCTGTTTGGTTCTGCCCATATCATGATGATGGATATCCCCTTCACCAGACAGCAACTGAATGATGCCCAAGTTGAGGTGATTCGTGCCAATAATTTGCCCGAAGCCTATCTGCGACCGATGGTTTTTTACGGCTCTGAAGGTATGGGGCTGCGGGCTGATAATCTCAAAACCCACGTAATGATTGCAGCCTGGGAATGGCCCGCATATATGTCGCCAGAGGCACTTGAGAACGGTATTAAAGTTCGTACTTCTTCTTACACCCGGCACCACGTCAATATCAGCATGTGTAAAGCCAAGGCCAATGGCAACTACATCAACTCGATGCTTGCCCTGCGTGAAGCGATGTCGGGTGGTGCTGAAGAAGCACTGCTGCTGGACAACGAAGGCTATGTTGCGGAAGGTTCCGGCGAAAACGTATTTATCGTAAAAAATGGCGTGATCTACACCCCCGAACTAACTTCATGCCTGGATGGCATCACTCGCCGCACCATGTTCACCTTTGCGGAAGAACTTGGTATTGAACTGCGCGAAAAACGCCTTACCCGTGATGAAGTATATCTGGCCGATGAGGCATTTTTCACCGGAACGGCTGCTGAGGTAACACCTATCTGCAACCTGGATGAACGGGATATTGGTGAAGGCAAACGCGGCCCAATCACCGAAAAACTACAGTCCATGTATTTTGACGAGGTGGCAGGAAAACGTTCAGAGCACCCGGAATGGCATACGTTAGTTAGCTAATATTGAGAACATTCCCCGAGGAAAAACCAGATCTTTTTCTGGGGAACTTCTTATGGGAAAACAGACTCACATCGATTACTCTACTTTTAATCGGACGTAATAAGGATGTGAGCTATGAACAACTCGGAAACCACTAAAACAATCTTCAAGCCGGCATTAATTGGCGTAGTGCTTGTGGTGCTGGCACTGGTGGTTTATTTCGCCTGGCCCTCCTCCGATACAGATATAACAAGCATTGAACCGGTTGCAGCTACCGAGCCATCTCCCCCTAAACCTGCTGTAGCTCCAACTCCTCAGCCACTGCCTACGGAACCAGTAGCAGTAACAAAACCTGAGCCGGTTGAACCAACCATTTCCGTTCCATCGATTACCGCAGCTCCCATACCATCGCTCAACAATAGCGACGACTACGCACGAAAAGAGCTGGATGAAACATTTGAGTCATCAGGTATTAATAAATGGCTGCCCGATAATGATCTGGTTCGACGCTTTGTCATTTTTGTAGACAGCATCTCCGGGGGCAACCTGATACGGGGTCAGCTGGAGCATGTTCCGGTAACCGGTAAATTCGGTGCCATAGAAACACGCCCCGGGCACTACAGGCTCGATCCAGAAAGTTATCACCGATACGATGCCCTCACAGAGTTCTTTGTAGAGCTCGACAGCAAAGAGATTATCCGCCTTTATCAGGAAAACAGATCACTGGTTAGTAAAGCGTACCGAGAGCTTGGAAACCCACAAACAGATTTCGACAAGGTTTTCATCCGAGCGATTGATCAAGTAATGGTAACGCCGGAGCTTGAAGGCGATATCGAACTGATACGACCATCGGTTGCCTACCGATTTGAGGACAAACAGCTGGAGCAACTTTCCAAGGTTCAGAAACAGCTGATCCGGATGGGCCCTGAAAACACTCGCGCGATCAAACAAAAGCTCAGCGAGATTCGCTTACTTTTGCAGTAAATATCGAGTGGTCGCTCGCCATAACCCTAAACAGGGCAACCCGGATAAACTGCTGGTATGTTCTAGGAATTAATCAATGGATTTAACCTTGGTATCGTTATTTGTAATTACCTTCGCATCCATTCTAATATTACCGGGTCCAAATGCGGCCTTTGCCGTTGGTCAATCTCTCAGGTATGGCTTTGCTAGTTCTATCGTTGTGCCATTAGGGTTTATGTTGGCCACCGGAATACATGCGCTATTAATATTCTCTGGGATTGGTTTAGTCATTAAAGAGCTCCCTCTTTTTCTTGTTTTTATTAAGTGGGCTGGGGTGTTCTACTTATTATTTTTAGCCTATAAAGCGTTCAAAAATGTGCCTGAACAAATTGAATGTTCTCCAAAGAAAATACCAAAACTAAAAATGTTTACATCGGCTGTATTCGTGTCACTAACAAATCCAAAGGCTCTATTGGCTAGCTTCCTGGTTTATCCTGTATTTATTAGCCCAGTGCATGCCTATAATTTTCAAGCTATAGCCTTATCGTTGTGCGCGATGGCAATCTCTTTTTTAGTTTATGGTTCATATAGTTTTTTTGCTTCAGTGCTAAAAGGGCGTCTTAGTAGCTCAAAATTAGCGGATAGAATTGTTGGTGGTCTCTATTTGGGAGCTGCTAGTGTGCTGGCCACAAAATAAACATAACAAAACACTGCATCAAACAGGGGCAGCTTGCAGTTTCGAGTCAGGTCTACCCCCTATTTCAATATTCAACAATTAGTAGACAACCCATCATCAGTGTTTGCCAGATCATGCCACTCTTGCTAAATTCGGTATTTTTATAACCTCCGGATTACTAGTACTCCCATGCAACCACCACGAACCACCTCCCCCGAAGCTGAACGCGCTTATCATTTAGTAACGGGCCTGCAGCATGCACTGGTCGATGCGCTCTCCAAAGTGAGCCAGTCTTTGGGCGACGGCGGCGGATTTAAGCCTGTTGAATGGCTGCGGGAAAATGGTCGTCACGGCGGCGGCGTGCGCTTTATGGCCGCTGACCAGAAACTCTTTAATCGAGCATCAGTGAACGTTTCCCAGATCCATTATGATGATCTACCGGAAAAGGCTCTCGGGTCTGCAACCGCCATCTCCACTATTATTCATCCGCTGAACCCCCACGCGCCTTCAATGCACATGCACATCAGCTGGACTGAGATGAAAAACGGTAGTGGATACTGGCGCATGATGGCGGATCTTAATCCCTCGATTCCACTTGAAAGCGCGACGCTGGAATTTAGTAACTGTCTGAAAAGTGCAGCACCAAATCAATACGCTGAAGGTGCTGCACAGGGGGATCGTTATTTTAATATTCCTGCACTGGGTCGCCATCGTGGTGTCTCCCATTTCTATCTGGAAAATTATCACACCGATGACTCACAGGCTGATTTTGAACTAGCCAATTCGATTGGCAATGCGGTTATTCAATGTTATTCACAACTGCTAAGCACGGCGATTGAACAGAACCCGAACCCATCCAGCGAAGACTTCCAGCAGCAGCTCTCATACCACACGCTTTATATGTTTCAGGTACTCACCCTCGACCGGGGCACGACATCAGGGCTACTGGTAAACAATCAAAATGATATCGGAATTCTCGGATCACTACCCTCCCATATCGACCGGGATTTACTAGCATCCTGGAAACAAAAACTCGAATCGCCGCAGGATCAACTACTTGAAGCAATATTAGCGCCGTTGCCAGAACTATCGCCCTGCCCAATAGGTGACGAAATCAAACAGGCATTAGCGGAAGGGATTCGGGCACATTACCAGGCTCACCCACAGGCGTTGGATATGCAGGCCAGTGGCAATGTAATTCCACCGACGGTTGAAAACCATCGCTGATATCTATACCTGGCTATACCATAGTGCTCGCGGGCTCTTTATGGAGTACTCTGATCACCAAAAGCCTGAAAATCTATAATAAAAATAAGGTGTTGTTATGTTCTATGGCTGGAAACTACTGGTAGCCCTTTGCTTTATATACCTGTTCGCGATGGGGCCGCAAATATACGGTTTCGTTGTGGTTTTACCCTCAATGGTCGAGGAGCTTGGCTGGAGCCGCACCTCTGCTGGAGCGGGGTTTTCTGTAATGATGGTCTCTATGGGCCTGGTGGGGCCTCTGGTCGCTAGCGGCATCGGCAAGTTTGGCGTACGGCCTGTTATGTTTACTGGTGGGCTGGTTGCCGCTAGTGGTGCGCTGCTCACCTACTTCACTGAATCACTTGTGCAGTTCTATCTCGGAGCCGGAGTGTTGATGGGCATCGGTATAGGAATGCAGACGGTTCTACCGGGAAGCCAGGTGATAACCAACTGGTTCACGCTAAAAAGAGCGACCGCGCTGGGTGCCTTTATGGCGATTGGCGGGGTCTCGGCATTCCTGCTTTCACCACTGCTTGCCGGGCTAATCGAGAGCTCTGGCAACTGGCGACTGGTTTGGCTAACGATGACAGCGGGCTCGTTGATTGCCTCTGGCATCGTATTCTTCTTTGTGGTGGAAACCCCGCAGGAAAAAAACCAGAATCCTGATGGAGTATCTGATGCTGAACTGCAGCAACTCAGCTCCGCCGATTCAACAGCTGCTCCGCGAAAAGTTCATCAAACCGATACCGTATGGCCGGTAGGTAGCGCGCTTCGTACACGGGCATTCTGGTTTATTACCCTCGGAACCAGCATTGCGCTCTATGGATCCACCACCATGAGCAGTCAGTTAACACTATTTCTAAAAGATGCAGGTTTCAGCCCGATTTTTTCAGGCTCTGTTCTTGGCATGACAGGGATAGCGGGCATTGCAGGCCGAGTCCTTGCGGGTGTGCTGGGAGATCGAATCGAACCTCGGTTAATCCTGTTAACCGGACTGATTCTCGAACTTTTGAGTTTTATCGTCCTACTTTATACCAGCAACGACATAATGGCGTATAGCTTCGCTGTGTTATTCGGACTGGGGTTCGGTTTCGCATTCGTAGCCGCCACTACTGTAACCGCAAACTACTTCGGGCCTGCAGCGTACGCAACTCTTTTTGGAGTGGGGGCACTGGTTGGAACTTTGTTTGCAGGTCTGGGGCCGATACTGTCTGGGCTTAGCTACGACAAACTGGGAAGCTATCAAGTCGCCTTTTATGGTTATGCGGCGATCGGTGCAATCGTCGTTATCCTGATCGCAATAACCCGGCCACCGATGCTCAGCGAAGCTACCGAAACGGAATAAACATCTGCCAACCAGGAGCCTGTCGGATTTAGAAATGTTCTGCTGCGGAAATGCCAGATCTGACCAGAGATCTATCGCGAATCTCTGGTCAGACCGACCGGCTTACTCAGGTAATTTAAACGCCAGGAAGGACGCCATACCTTTATAAACAACCCGTATCGGGATTAAGCGATTTGCGGGCAACCGCTCAACGATATCATTGAAGTCTGGCACTGACTTGACCGGCTCGTTACCAATCATGGTAACCACCACACCGGGGCGCAGCCCTATGCTAGCCCCAACGCCCCGCGGATCAAGATCATCGATGACTACACCATCGTCCGCATCGGATACCACCACACCAAGCCTGTTTTCCTGTTGTTTCTGCTGGCTTTTTGATGTCAGTAGCTGCCCGCCCACACCCTTGGGCAAGGCACCAATTTCAAACGTAACTGTCTGGTATTTGCCCTGCCTTACAAGCTCAATCTCCACCTTTTTTCCAACCGGCATGCTGCCAACAAGATAGGGAAGATCAGAGGAGAGTACTACCTCTTTTCCATCAAATTCTGAAATGATGTCACCAGCTCGCAATCCCGCTTCCTCCGCCGGACTGCCTTCCAAAACCTGCACAATCAGCGCGCCCTGAGGTTTCTTCAAACCGAATGATTCGGCGAGATCCCGGTTTACCTCCTGAATGATAACGCCCAGCCAACCTCGCTCAACCGAACCGGTATCACGAAGTTGCTTCACCACCTCTTTTGCAACATTAGCCGGTATCGCGAAGGAGAGCCCCATAAAGCCCCCAGAGCGAGAATAGATCATCGAGTTAATTCCAACTACTTCACCATCGAGATTAAATAATGGCCCACCGGAATTCCCGGGATTGATAGCGACGTCAGTTTGAATAAAGGGGACATAGTTTTCATTTCTTTCGTTTGGCAAGCTGCGTCTTTTCGCACTGACGATTCCTGCAGATGCGGAATAGTCAAAACCGAAAGGGGAACCAATAGCTAACACCCATTCGCCCACTTTTAACTTGTCTGAATCGCCAAGTTTTACAGTGGGGAAATTTCTGCCTTCAATCTTTAGTACAGCAAGATCAGATCTTGAGTCTGCTCCAATCAAAGTAGCCTCTAACTCTCTTCGATCACTGAGCCGTACAATAATTTTATCTGCGTTGGCAACCACGTGATTATTGGTAACCACATAACCGTCACTGGAGATAATAAAACCAGACCCCAGCGAGTTTTTTTCTCGCGGTGGTGCTTGACGGTTACGACCATCAGGGTCACCAAAAAAATGGCGCAAAATTTCTGGAATCTGATTAGGGTATTGTTGAGCCGATGCCCTACGATTCACTTTAGTTATTGTGCTGATATTCACTACCGCGGGGGAGTGACGCTCTACCAATCTGGAAAAATCCGGAGCCTGAGAAAAACTGGTGGAGCTATAAATAGCAAATGCCACCAATAAAAAATAGCCGCTACATTTTCTACTAAAAATGAGTTTCATATTGTTTCTATGGATTGTCAGGAATTAATGAAAAATAGGTTATCTATTCTGCGGAAAGATTTTTCACGGAAATATTGTCTGGAGGGCAACCACTGTCGAGTGCTTGCAGTAAAACTGGCTGTAGATCAGGGTTATTGCTGTTTTTTTTCGCCTCTGTTCTCATGAATAAAAAACCAGCAACAAGACCTATAGCTGCGCAAAAAATCGTAACCCCGTCGGACTGACCAAAAACAGATTGGCCTGCAACAGCAGCCACCAGCATGGTTACCAATGGCATGATATAAACCAGAAGTGAACCATTAACCACGATGGATTCAGGAACTCCAATCACCACCTGATTACCGACTTTTAAATCACTGTATTTATTCGGATCAGCTTTCACCTCAACAGGGTGTTGCCGATCTTCAAAAAACCGCGACCACAAATTCTGGCCACAACTTGACTGGGCCGCACAGCTTCCACAGGCAGTTTGTCGTGGTGCTTTTATCCAGATGGAATCCGCACCCACTTCAACTATTTCCGCGCTTTGTTCAATCATTTTCTAACCCAATTACTGAGCTGGCTCAGCCGGAAGGTCTTTTTTATAAACAGAATTCACTATACGACGGCCAACTGGGAGAGGTAGCTCTCCCACCATGGTAATACTGTAGTAGTTTTCCAGATCAGATATTCTTCTGCTAATTACAGTAGTTGCGCCTTTTTTACTATGCATTTCCTCAAGATTTGAATCAGCTATTTTTTCAACAAAAATAGAAAATGAAAACAGGCCATCGGAATAGGTCTGCATATGTTCAAGTTTTCCACTCAACACACTGGTCATCGGCATGGTGTCATTCATGATGGAATAAAAACCGGTTGGAATCCAACTCAAATGCCAACCGCTGTTTTTGATCTCTCCAGTTGATGCCAGCTCTTTGGGTATGTGTACTACCCTTACCTGATCCGGGTTTTCAATCATAAACAAATAATCAGGGATCGCCCCCCCTATTTCCAATGAAGAAAACTGAAACCGCTCTAGAGTATTTTTGTCCACATCATGCAACAATGATTTCAGTAACAACCCACTGGTTTTATCAAACCACAATTGATAGCCATATCTATCACCGCTTTTTGGAGAGATCGAAACCTGCACAATATCGCGACCTAATAAACGTCGCTGAGGCATCTCTTTTACATGGTAATTTTTCTTGAGTTCGATGATGTTATTAAAAAATGACTGGGCGAAGGATACGGGAGGAATTCCGTGCTCGACTGTTCCATCCATATCGTTTGGCAATACGCAGATCACTCCCTCTTTATCACGAATCAACTCAAACCGAATACCATCAAGGTGAATTAAGCGCTCTTTTTCATTGCCATTTTCTACCTTATGAATAATCCTTAAGGTCTGAACATCTGGCCCCTGTGCGTAAATAAAGATTCCATCATATTGGGTGGTTTTAAATGCGCTCGACATACCCTCCAGTAACAGACTTCCGGTATCTTTATTTGCTTCTGTATCCGCAATCAACCCAGGAGAAACCAGACTACCTATTAAAAGAATCATCCATCGATATGAGTTTTTCGTAAATGCATGACGCAGAGCGTTCAACGGGCTGCCTTTCCCTTTTGAACTGAGCATATTATTGATCAATTTTGAACGAGGCAGTCTGGGCAAAAGGAATACCACCCCTGCCCGACGAAACGGCATTACGCGCATGTTGCTGCAGATAAACATCAAGGCCATCTGCCTGTTTGTCACTAATGGACCAGGTGCCCTTTTGAGAATCTGTTATAGAGGGTTGCAACGATTGAGTCACAGGTACGCCGCTGGCGTTACTTTCAACGCTTGCCAGCTGAACCGCGCCATTTCCACTATTGTAGTTTGCCAACTCCCGAAGAGTCGCCGCACCTTTATCGACCTGATAGGTAGAGGATGAACTCTGGCTGGCCAATTCTGGAGCTGAGGAAATTCCCGCATCCGAGACAGTAAAGCGTTGCGCTCCAACTACCACCAAAAAGGTAACCGATGCGGCAATTGCAACTGAGCCCATAGGTCGTAAAAACCTTGATCTATTTGTTTTGCCTGAGTTATGTCCAGCGCTACTGTGGTGGACTGGCTCGTCATCGAGATCAAGTGCGATTCTTTTCGACAAACCCAGATCCAGTACCGCTGATTTTTCACCATTAAGTGTTGTGCTTATTTGCTGATAACGTATCCATTTTTCCCGTAACTCTTCCCTCAATTCCGGCTGCTGCGAATACTGTTTGAGGAAACGTCTCGTTTCAAGCTCATCCGTTTCGTTATCCATCAATGCCGAAAGCGATTCATACGCTTTTTCTGACATGCTCTGGTACCTCTTTTCTAATGCTATTTTCGTTTATTTGAAATCCTTTTCACGAAGTCATCTCTCGTGCAAAGGCCTCAATTTAATGTTTGCTGTTGACGTCCAGTTTGCCACCAGCTCCAAGTTCCGTGATCTGTCTATCAATCGCTTCCCTTGCCCGGAAGATTCTTGACCGAACCGTACCCACTGGGCAATCCATTACATGTGCAATTTCTTCATAGCTGAGACCGTCGAACTCCCGCAAAGTTATAGCGGTTTTCAGGTCATCCGGTAATGTTTTAATTGCATGGTTAATCACCTGTTCCAGCTCATCCCGAAGCAACTGTCGCTCCGGCGAGTCAATATCCTGCAATTTTGGTATACCCACCACTTCAGCTTCTTCTAGCTCAACACCACCAATAGCTGGTCTACGACCCTTTGAAACCAGGTGGTTTTTTGCTGTATTCATGGCAATTCGATACAACCAGGTGTAAAACGCACTGTCACCACGGAATCGCGGAAGCGCTCGATAAGCCTTTATAAAGGCTTCCTGAACGATATCCTGAGCTTCATGATGATCTCGAACCAGACGCGTTACCATTGACATCACCCGACCCTGATATTTTAGTACCAACATATCAAAGGCGTGCTTATCACCTTTCTGTACCCTTTCTACCAGTTGCTGGTCGACATCAATTTTGGGTGCGTCATGCGCCAAGATTCAGGTTCCTTGTTTCAAAAATTTCAGTATCGGCTTAAGCAACAATAAACTAGACATCAGTTTATCCGGAAAGTTCGCTGCAAAACCGGCCACGTAGTAGAATCGATCATTTCATGTTCCCCTTCCCTGTTCAACTAGCACACTGTCACGATTATATTGGCCCACAACCGCTATGACCGATTTCAGATACGACGTACTCATTGTCGGCAGCGGCGCCGCTGGACTGACCGCAGCGCTCAAGCTTGCGCCACACCTACGGGTTGCATTGCTGAGCAAAAGCACCCTCAATCAGGGTGCAACCTACCTTGCCCAGGGTGGAATTGCCGGGGTATTGAATGAACAGGACAGTATCGATTCCCATGTTGAGGATACATTAGTAGCGGGCAACGGGCTTTGTGATGAGCAGGCCGTTCGCTTTACCGTATCCAATAGTCAGTCCGTGATTCAATGGCTTATTGATCAAGGGGTGCCCTTCACTCGCCAGGAAACCGAAGATGGCGAATGGGACTATCACCTGACCCGAGAGGGCGGGCATAGCCAACGGCGCATCATTCATGCAGCAGATGAAACCGGAAAAGCCGTATCCAATACGCTTACCGAACTGGTTCGCGCCCAACCCAATATCGATATTTTTGAAAACCATCTCGCGGTTGATCTGGTCATCGAAAAAAGAGGCCAGAGACGCGCAATTGGCGCTTATGTGCTCGACCTTAAAAAAAGCAGGGTCGATCTTTTTCTTGCTAAAAACACCATTCTCGCAACCGGTGGTGCCAGCAAAGCGTATCTTTATAGCAGCAACCCGCAAGGAGCCAGTGGTGACGGGATAGCGATTGCATGGCGTGCCGGATGCCGGGTCGCAAATATGGAATTCAACCAGTTTCATCCAACTATCTTGTACCACCCCCTGGCACATTCATTCCTGATTACCGAAGCCGTGCGCGGAGAAGGCGGTAAACTATTGCGCCCCGATGGCAGCCGTTTTATGGATAATTACGATTCCAGGGCGGAGCTAGCCCCAAGGGATGTGGTGGCACGGGCAATCGATGGTGAGATGAAACGGCTGGGTAGCGATTTTGTCTATCTGGATATTGGCCATAAATCCCCGGAATTTATCGAACTCCACTTCCCGAATATCAAAGCCCGCTGCCTGGAGCTTGGCATCGATATTACCCGGCAACCGATTCCTGTGGTGCCTTCTGCGCACTATACCTGTGGCGGAGTAATGGTCGATCAGGCCGGGCGTACCGATCTACCCGGCCTGTACGCGATTGGTGAAAACAGCTTTACCGGCCTGCATGGTGCCAACCGTATGGCCAGCAACTCACTGCTTGAATGCCTGGTTTATGCACAATCGGCAAGCCAGGATATTCTGGCCAACAATCTTTCAACACCGGAACCAACCTTTGAGTTTGAATGGGATGAATCCAGGGTAACCATCTCCGAAGAGGATGTAGTGGTCTCCCACAACTGGGAGGAGCTACGCCGGGTGATGTGGGATTATGTCGGCATTGTACGCTCCGACAAACAGCTTAAACGCGCTGAAAAACGTATTGCACTAATACGCCAGGAGGTGACCGAGCACTATGGCCGCTACAAAATCAGTGGCGATCTGCTGGAACTGCGGAATTTAATTGTGGTATCGGAGCTGATCATTCAAAGCGCTTTGCAACGAAAGGAGAGCAGAGGATTGCACTATACCCTGGACTACCCGGATACGCTGGATCAACCGGAGAATACGATACTTACACCGATAAAATCGGCGCAGTAGAGCGCCCCTGACTACGGCTGGATCCTGGGAGCCTGTCGGGTTTAGGTGTTCGTAACGAGGGAATGTCCAGTTTGAGTCATTTTTTGGGGTCTTTTGAGGAAAATAGTGGTTCTATTTGACGATAAAGAGTCTGAAAAACGTCCAATTCTGGCATTTCCGCAGTAGAACATTCCTAAACCCGACAGGTTCCTAGTGCAGTAGTAAAATTCTTAGTCGTCGCAACTGTTCTGCATCGGTTGCATCAGGAAACAGCAATACTGGCAGCGCTCGCAACCGCCCCTCAATTTTAAAATTAAGCAGCACCAGCCAGGGGGTTACAAGATAGCTACTGGTCAGTGTTGCGGTATGCAAAGGGCGCTCACCATCCGCAGCGGGTTGATCTGCATGCAGCACCAACTGCCAGGTTTCAGATGATTCACCGGGGATCATTTCAACCGGTTCTACAGAAGATCTATCGGACCTCAACACTACCGCCCGAACACTGTTAACTGCGGTACGAAAATAATGCTGCCTAAGAGTATGCGCCAAACTGAGCAAAACCAGCATGACCAGAAAAAACCGCACAACAGTGCTCAGTGACAGAAAAACAACGGACAACAGCACTACAAAGTGAATAAAACACAACCACCCGAATAGCGTACGGGAGGCACCAACCGGCAATTTAACGGTTGTGTACATATCCCCTGATTTTTTTCACCATTTCAGCGTGTTCCGGCAACGGTTCCCTGCCTGTTACCAGCCAGGCAAAAAGATCCTGATCTTCAGACTCAAGAAACGCACGATAGAGTTCGACCTCTGAAGCGCTAAATGAGGTATATTCGCTCTCGAGAAACGGCAGCAATATCAAATCCAGCTCAAGCATACCTCTACGGCTATGCCACCAGAATCGTTTGTACTCTACATCGTTTTTCATGTCTGCATATCACCTACCGTTATAAACGCGGCGAAGGTTAAACCAGGTCAACCAACAAACCAACATAAAAGTACTGTGAGACCCACTTTATGAACCCCAAATGGCAACAGTTTTTACAACAACAGGGTGCGGTTTTTGAGGAACAACAGGATGAACAATGCAACGATATCGAGATCAGCCAGTTCTCGACACCCAGCGCTGATGCTCCAACAAGCAACCAGCTGACAGCCATTACCAATACCGGCGTAATCGCCGTCAATGGCCCCGATGCCAAAAAATTCCTGCAGGGCCAGCTCACCTGCAATCTGGACGATATCGATCAACAACAGAGCTCGATCGGTGCACTCTGCACCTATCAGGGGAAAACCATCTGTAGCTTTCGTATCCTGCTGGATCAGGGCACCTATTACCTGCTACTACACGCCAGCCTTACAGAGCCTGTAATGGCGTACCTAAAAAAATATATCGCTTTTTCAAAAGCGAAGATGACCGATGCCAGCGATCAGCTTGTGCTGATCGGTTGCTGGGGTGAACAGATTGACCCATTGCTGGAAGCCCAACTGGATCTTCAGCCTCTGTCTCAAAACGAAATACGCTCGGCAGCGCTGGGGTTGGTAATACCCGTCGACAAGAATCCATTGCGCTTCATATGTATGGGTAACATTGAAAACAGCCAAAAGCTCTGGAATAAACTGGCAATTAATTGCGAAAAAGTGCCCTCACCAAACTGGCAACTTATGAATATCCGTAGCGGCATGCCTGAAATCAGCATCAGTACAACTGAGCAGTTTATTCCGCAAATGCTCAACCTCGATCTTATTGGCGGTATCAGCTTTAAAAAAGGTTGTTATACCGGTCAGGAAATTGTTGCCCGCAGTCACTATCTCGGCAAACAAAAACGTCGTTTACTTCGCCTTCAAACTCTCGCCAGCATTACCCCCGCTCCCGGAATGGAGATTTTTGTAGACGGAAAACCACAATCCGTCGGCACCGTCATTAATACTGCACCATCCGCAGATGAAAATAGCTACGAAATTTTAGCGGTTATGAAAATTGAGGCGCGGGATAACACACTGTTTCTTGGCGATAAAAATGGCGCAAAACTCAGTGTGATTCCGCTTCCTTATGCTATACCTTTTGAGTAACTGTTATTTATTTCAAACATATCTGTACACAAATCATCCTGCCCGGGTCACGTTACAGATAATTCAGGTATTACAAAAGGAACACCATGAGCGAAAAACTCACTGAAGCGGTTAGAAACGACCTCATTCAGGCAATCAAAGATGACAAAGTAAAACTACCAACCTTACCTGAGGTTGCCATCCAGATTCGTACCGAGGCAAAAAACCCCGATGTTTCGGCAGCCCGACTATCCAAGGTAATTGGCCAGGATATCGGTATAACCGCACGGCTCATCAAGGTGGCCAATAGCCCCCTTATGCGCGGCTCTAAAGCGATTGAAGATCTTCAAATGGCAATCAGTCGTGTAGGGATCGCCTACGCCGCAAACCTGGCTACTGGTATCGCGATGCAACAGATGTACCAGGCCTCTTCTCCGACTGTTGATGAGAAAATGCGCGAAATCTGGGGCCGTAGTACAGAGGTTGCGGGTATCGCTTATATACTGGCAAAACACTATACCCGACTACAACCTGATCAGGCATCCCTGGCTGGACTGGTTCATCAAATTGGCGCATTGCCGATTTTGACCTACCTTGAAGACCAACCAAAGCTTAATCAAAACCCTAAGGTAATGGAGTTTTTGCTGGCACAATTGCAGGGCGAAATTGGTCAACTGATTCTCGAAACATGGGACTTCCCACCAGAATTGATCGAAGTTCCAGCTCAAATTACAAATTTCTCCAGGCTCTCAGAACAGATTGATTACGTAGACGTAGTCATGATTGCTAACTTACAAAGCTACCTGGGCAGCGAACATCCTTACACCAGGATGGACTGGTCGGAAATCCCGGCTTTTGCTCAGTTAGGTCTCGACCCTAATGCCGAGGAACAGGAAGCCGAAGACGTCAGTGCCGAAATGGAAGCCGCTATGGCTATGTTTGATTAGGATAGCATTCGCTTAAAAAACACTACCTCACCCGGAGCGGTTAACCGCTCCTTCATCCCATTAGCCCTCCCATTCGTTTATGAGAGGATAGTTCAGCGATATTTCAAAAACCAGTGGCAAGAAACAGCGCCGACCCTTCCAGTCTCATCGAAAATCTTATACCCTCCGCAATCCAGAAAACTGATACACACGCCCCGAGGAAACTATGCCCGACTACCATATCTATGCCATTGGTAACGCATTGGTTGATAAAGAATTTGAAGTCACTGACGATTTTTTGAAACAATCGAATATCGATAAGGGCATGATGACCCTGGTTGAAAAAGAGTATCAGGATGAGATCCTCAGCCAGCTGAAAAGCACCTTCGGATTAAAAAAGCGTGCAAGTGGTGGCTCAGCTGCCAATACCATTATTGCAGCCAGCTATTTTGGCAGTAACTGCTTCTATTCCTGCAAGGTGGGTAACGACGAACCGGGCGAATTTTATCTTCACGACCTGAATCAGGCGGGTGTAGCATCCAATGCATCCAGTCATGATGAAGCGGGCATAACCGGTCGCTGCGTTGTGATGGTGACGCCCGATGCCGAACGCACCATGCATAGTTTTTTAGGTATATCCCAGACTATTTCTGAACAGGAACTGGATATTGAAGCACTCAAAAATTCTGAATACCTGTACCTTGAAGGTTATTTGGTAACGTCCGATAGCGCCCGCCAGGCCGCCGTTGCAGCCAAAAAAATTGCTGAGCAGCAAGGCATTAAAACCGCACTCACCTTTTCTGATCCGGGAATGGTGGAGTTTTTCAAAGATGGGCTCACGGAGATGGTATCCACTGGTGTGGATCTTCTATTTTGTAATGAACAGGAAGCCAAAACCTGGAGCGGTAAAGAGTCTCTTGATGAGATTGCCAATGAACTCAAGAAAATTGCTAAAACCTTTGCGGTCACGCTGGGTGCAAAAGGCTCACTGATTTTTGATGGCGAAACCCTGCATACACTTGAAGGCGTGTCGGTCAAAGCGGTTGATACCAATGGTGCTGGCGATATGTACGCTGGTGCATTTATTTATGCACTTACTAAAGGTCATAGCTATGTTGATGCTGGCCGCTTGGCAACACGAGCCTCAGCAGAAGTCGTCAGTCATTTTGGGCCACGTTTACCCGAGCAAGCCCATCAACAACTTCTGGATGAGGTGGCGTTGTAAGTTCCAGCGGTGAATCTGGGAAACTTAGCTATAGTTATGAAATCCTGAGAGGTGCTTTGCATAAGCGAACGCCTCGCTTAAATCTCACAGGTTTCAACTAAGGGTTTTACGCCATGGCCGCACCAAAAATCACCGAAGACCCTCTCTATCAGCTGCTTCGTGATGAAAATATCGAAGAGTTTAATAAGCAAAAAGCCGCCGGTGTATCCGCCGAACTAAAAGGTTGTGACTTTCGCGGACTTGATTTGAGAGAACTCGATGCAAGCGGCCTCGATATCAGTGATAGTTATTTCAGAAGTGCTGATCTACGTGGAATTGACTTCCGGGAAACCCAAATGGAGGGGGTCAGCTTTACCAACTGTAAGATTTCCGGCTGTTATTTCCCACGTGAGATCTGCGCTCAAGAAATTCTAATGTCCCTGGAACACGGTACCCGGATACGTTACTGCTACGAAAGCGCTAAATAGAGGCCTCTGCACGAAAGCTATTTTGCTCCCGTGCAGAGTTTTCAAATTGTATTAACAGGTCTAGTATTTTCTCTCAATAAAATACCCTGCCAACAAACGTAAATACTCGGCATCGTCACCAAAGGGTTCCAACACCTCGAGCGCCTTCCGATAGCAGCCCATCATTTTCTGTTTTGCCTGCTCAAGACCGAGCAAGGCAGGATAGGTAGCCTTCTGTTTCGCAAGGTCTGCGCCCTGGGTTTTCCCCAGCGTTTCGGTATCGCCTTCAATATCAAGAATGTCGTCTTTGATCTGAAACGCCAATCCTATTTGGGCGGCATAAAGATCTAGCCGATGAAGCTGCTGGTCTGTAACGCCCTCAACGTTTAATGCACCAAGTTGCACACTGGCGCGAATTAGCGCGCCGGTTTTCAGTGAATGCATCTGTTCCAGTTGCGCAAGATTAATTTCCTGGCCCTCAGATGCCAAATCAAATGCCTGTCCGCCAATCATTCCCATGTAACCCGATGCACGACTTAACAGGTGAATCATCCGCAATTGTGTGCTGGGCGCAGGTGAACTCCCTTCAGATAACACCTGAAATGCCAGCGTATTCAACGCATCTCCAGCGAGAATAGCGACATCTTCACCAAACACCTTGTGGCAGGTTGGTTTGCCACGGCGAAGATCGTCGTCATCCATCGCCGGCAGGTCATCATGAATTAACGAGTAGGTATGAATAAATTCAACCGCACAGGCGGTTTGATCAGCGACTCTTCTATCTGAGCCACATGCCTGCGCAGCCGCATACGCAAGTACCGGACGAAGTCTTTTACCACCTGCAAATACTGAATAGGAGATAGCGTCATAAAGCGGCGGCGCTAATTCGAAGCGTTCCTTGAGGTAACTGTCCATAACCTCTTCGACGCTGGTTTTACATTGCTGCAGATAACGTTCTAACACCACCCGAGTCATCCATCCGCATCCATACGGTCCGATTCATTATCCGCCAACAATACCCGTACTTTTTGTTCGGCTTTATCCAGCATTTTCTGACATTCACGGGTCAATTTAACACCCTCTTCAAAGATTTTTAGTGATGCTTCAAGGGTCAGCGAACCCTCTTCCAGCTCACCTACCAGCTCCTCCAACTTTACAAGAGACTGGTCAAGATCAAGCTTCGGTTTCCGTGTAGACATATGCCGGCCTTTTTAAACGATTCAAGTTTGATAAAGATCTCGAAAAAACACCACGAGACTCCTATTCAGCGCACATTTTAGCAATTTCCCGACTAAACTTTTAGCACAAACCTCGATTTGCAAGAAGTCACAGAGAGGTACACATGTATCGCTCACCAATCGGGATCATATTGATGAGGCTGTTGTTTTGGATCTAGCTACACTTATTGGCATTATTGGCTCGTTCGGAATCGTCGTTCTTGCAATGGTGTTAGGTGGTTCGGCGGGGGTGTTCTTTAATGTTCCCTCGCTACTTATCGTATTGGTTGGAAGCCTATTTGTTGTCCTGATGAAGTTCAGCCTTTCCCAGTTTCTTGGTGCTATTGGCATTGCAGGCAAGGCCTTCAAGTTTAAAATTGAAGCACCGAATGAACTGATCGAAGAGGTGGTTGGACTAGCCGATAAAGCCAGAAAAGGCGGCTTATTAGCATTGGAGGGCGTAGAAACAGAAAATACATTTCTGTACGGCGGCATCCAGTTACTGGTTGATGGCCATGAGCCGGATACGGTAAAAAAACTTCTATCGAATGATATTACACAGAGTGAAGATCGTCATGACTGGGGCAGTAAAATATTTATGGCGCTGGGTGATGTCGGACCGGCTATGGGCATGATTGGAACCCTGGTCGGGCTTGTACAGATGCTATCCAATATGTCTGACCCTCAATCGATTGGCCCGGCAATGGCCGTTGCCCTGTTAACCACTCTCTATGGCGCGATGTTCGCCACCATGATCACACTGCCTATCGCCGATAAACTGAAACTGAGAATGGCGGAAGAAAGCCGTAACAACAACATCATACTGGATGCACTGCTGGCTATTCAGGGTGGGCAAAACCCTAAAGTGATAGAGGCCATGTTACAGACTTACCTACCCGCATCAACACGCCCTAAAGAGGAAGAGTAGTTAAGGACTTTACTGTTTAACTACGCAGATAACTTCTCATGAGTGATGATTCAGAAGAGTGCAGCTGCCCGGAACCGGAAGCGGGCATACCGGCATGGGTAATGACCTTCGCCGATTTGATGTCGCTGCTGATGTGCTTCTTTGTGCTGTTGCTGTCGTTTTCGGAAATGGATGCACTCAAATTCAAACGACTGGCCGGCTCCTTGTCGGAAGCGTTTGGTGTACAGGCCCAAATCAAGGCAAATGACATCCCAAAGGGTACCAGCATCATCGCCCAGGAATTTAGCCCCGGAAAACCTGAACCGACACCAATCAATGAAGTCCGGCAGAGCACCATGCAGGATTCATTAAATACACTGGCGGTGGAGTGCTCAGAGGATTATCAGGATGAAGCGGAAGGTAAGCTTTCAAAGGAAGCGGCACTCGCCGAATTAACCGATCAGATTGAGGAGTTAATCCGGGAAACCCAGGAAGATGCGATGTCTATTGCCCTGTCATTAGCCGATCAGATTGCCGGCGGTGCGATAGAGGTTGAGACACGCGGCAGAGACATCATTATCAGAATCAAGGAACAGGGCTCCTTTCCCTCTGGATCTGACGAGCTCAACTATGCATTTATCCCGATCGTCACGCGTATTAGTGCCACTTTGCTGGGTAAAAAAGGCAATATCAGCATCGAAGGGCATACGGATGATAGACCAATATCAACTGCCCGTTTTAAGTCAAACTGGAGCCTCTCTTCAGCCCGTGCATCAACTGTCGCGCACCATCTATTTGAGGAGACAAGGCTGGATCAAAACCGTTTTACGGTGAGTGGGTTTTCTTCGAATAGACCGTTAGTGAACAACGACACCCCTGAGAATCGATCAAAGAATCGACGTGTAGAAATTGTGGTTCACCAGGGTATGGGAGAGACAGTTACTCAGCAACTAGAGGTGTTAAAGGCAGAAGACAGGGGTGCGTTCGATCATTTGAAGCAACGTTATAACCTGATGCCAGATGAGGTTTTCTAAAGCTCGTTAACTCTATCTAAATTGTGGCTATTGTTGTCGCAGTTAAGAAGTAGGCTCGGTAAAAATACCCAGCTCATCCCATATCTCATCTACATGCTGTTTAACATTTTCATCCATGTTGATGGGTACACCCCATTCCCGCTGGGTTTCACCGGGCCACTTGTTGGTCGCATCCATTCCAATTTTTGATCCTAATCCGGAAACCGGTGACGCAAAATCCAGGTAGTCTATAGGCGTATTTTCAATGATAACGGAGTCCCTGGCCGGATCCATTCGAGTCGTCATGGCCCATATCACATCCTTCCAGTCCCGCGCATTTATGTCATCATCGGTAACAATCACAAACTTGGTGTACATGAACTGTCCGAGGAACGACCACACACCCATCATCACGCGCTTCGCATGACCAGGATATTTCTTTTTGATGGTGACCACCGCCAGACGGTATGAACAGCCTTCAGGTGGCAGATAAAAATCAACAATTTCCGGAAATTGCCGCTGCAAAATCGGCACAAATACTTCATTTAATGCCACCCCCAGTACCGCGGGTTCATCCGGTGGACGGCCGGTATAAGTACTATGGTAGATTGGGTTTTTCCGATGGCTTATGCGTTCGATGGTAAACACCGGGAAGCGATCTACCTCATTGTAGTAACCGGTATGATCTCCAAAGGGCCCTTCATCCGCCATTTCATCCGGATCAATATAGCCTTCAAAAATATACTCAGCCGATGCGGGAACCTGCAGATCATTGCCACCGCAGTTCACCACTTCGGTTTTTTCACCTCGCAGCAAACCAGCAAACGCGTACTCGGAAAGCGTATCTGGAATCGGTGTAACGGCTGCAAGCATCGTAGCCGGATCAGCCCCAAGGGCTACCGCGATCGGAAAGCGTTCACCGGGATGGGCAATTTTCCATTCACGAAAATCCTGCGCGCCACCTCGCTGGGCTAACCAACGCATAATCACTTTATTTTTACCAATTACCTGTAAGCGATAAATACCTAGGTTTTGGCGCTCCTGGTTTGGACCTTTGGTTACCACCAGTGGCCAGGTGATCAATGGCCCGGCATCATCAGGCCAGCAGGTTTGCACGGGAATAGTAGAAAGGTCTACCTCGTCACCCTCTCGTATCACTTGCTGACAGGGCGCATTTTTAAGCTGTTTGGGGCTCATATTGAGCACCTGCTTAAGGATCGGTAGTTTTGACCAGGCGTCTTTAAGACCTTTGGGGGGATCAGGTTCTTTCAGGAATGCCAAAAGCTTACCGATCTCCCGAAGCTGCTTCGGATCATCCTGTCCCATCCCCATACTTACCCGCTTCGGGGTACCAAAAAGATTGGCCAGTATAGGCGTATCAAAGCCTTTAGGGTTTTCGAACAGTAGCGCGGGCCCTTCTTTGAGAAGGGTACGATGGCATATTTCGGTGATTTCTAAATAGGGATCAACTTCACGGGTGATTCGAATCAGCTCACCCTTTTTCTCAAGCTGAGCGATAAAGTCACGTAGGTCTTTGTAGCTCATGGAGATGCTATCGGTTGATTACTTGCGTCTCATCGAAGCAAAAAATTCTGCGTTGGTTTTTGAATCTTTCATTTTGTCGACAAGAAACTCAATCGCCGCTGTATCATCCATTGAATGCAGCAACTTACGCAGAATCCACATATGTTGCAGCTCCTCTTCCGAGGTCAACAGCTCTTCACGACGGGTTCCGGAACGACGAATATTCAATGCTGGATATACGCGTTTTTCAGCTATTTTACGATCCAGGTGTACCTCCTGATTACCGGTTCCTTTGAACTCTTCGTAGATCACTTCATCCATTTTCGAGCCGGTATCCACTAGCGCTGTTGCGATAATGGTCAGGCTTCCACCCTCTTCAATGTTCCGGGCTGCACCAAAAAACCGCTTTGGACGTTCAAGCGCATGGGCATCCACACCACCGGTCAATACTTTGCCAGACGAGGGGATTACCGTGTTGTAAGCTCTCGCCAAACGTGTGATGGAATCCAGCAGGATCACCACATCACGCTTGTGCTCAACCAGACGTTTGGCTTTTTCAATCACCATTTCAGCAACCTGCACGTGTCGTGCCGGCGGCTCATCAAAGGTACTGGCAACCACTTCGCCACGCACCATTCGACGCATTTCGGTAACTTCTTCAGGCCGCTCGTCGATCAACAGTACGATCATATCCACTTCAGGACTATTACGGACAATCGCGTGCGCAATGTTTTGCAATAACAGGGTTTTACCCGCTTTCGGAGGCGATACGATCAGGCCACGCTGACCTTTTCCAATCGGAGAAACCAGATCAATAATACGTGGCGAAATATCCTCAGTGCTTCCTGTGCCGGCTTCGAGGGTCAGTCGCTCATCAGGAAACAATGGTGTCAGGTTTTCAAATAAAATCTTATTCTTTGAGTTGTCAGGTTTGCTGAAGTTAACCTGATCAACCTTCAACAATGCAAAATAACGCTCACCCTCTTTGGGTGGTCGAATTTTCCCCGAAATCGTGTCGCCGGTGCGTAGGTTAAAACGTCTTATCTGGCTCGGGGAAACATAAATATCATCCGGCCCTGCTAAATATGAGCTGTCCGCCGAACGCAGAAAACCGAAACCATCCTGCAATATTTCCAGCACCCCATCACCATGGATATCCTCACCACTTTTTGCATGCCGCTTCAAAATGGTAAAAATGATGTCTTGCTTACGGGATCGTGCGAGATTGTCTAATCCCATACCACTCGCGATCTCAAGGAGTTCAGGAATAGGTTGGGTTTTGAGTTCAGTTAAATTCATAGAAAAAAGGGGGGAGTTTGAAAAAATTGGTTAGTGCTCAAGCAGATAACGCTTCAAACAGGTCAGAAAGACTCAGTCAAAGGCTAAAGCGACGCAAGAAGTTTAGAAAGAATTAAGATTGTTACGAGCTAGGAGTATGTCCGGCTGATAGCCGAAAACGAACTTACTATACTATTCAATATAGAACGAGTCCAGATAAAATCAAATACAAACTCAAGAATATAATTCCTGGGCCCAGGCTATTGAAAACCGACCACCGCCAAATAAAATTCTATTTGGCAGGCGGACGTACAGTGCAGGCTGAATTGATCAGATGTTACTTTCCACGAAAGCAGATAGTTCTGATTTCGAGGCAGCACCCACTTTGGTACCCTCGATATTGCCATTTTTAAACAGCATCAGTGTTGGTATACCACGTACACCGAACTTTCCTGGTGTACCGGGATTCGCATCAATATCAATTTTACAGATCTTTAGCTTGTCACCAAAATCTTCAGAAAGTTCATCCAGCACGGGGGCAATCATCCGGCACGGACCGCACCATTCTGCCCAGTAGTCTACCAACACCGGTGTAGTGCTATTGAGCACTTCGGCTTCGAAGGTATCGTCAGTTACGTGAACGATTGAATCGCCCATGTGCAATCTCCATTAATTCAAGAATTTAGGCGCTAAATCATAGCACCGTCGTTTTTTAGTTTAAACAAAAAGCGTTAGTAGCTGGTTTCTAACTTATTTATTATCCGCAAGAAATCGTGCAGCATCCTTGGCGTAGTAGGTAAGGATTGCGTCTGCGCCGGCGCGTTTGATACAAAGCAGTGATTCCATCATCACTTTATTTTTATCCAGCCAGCCATTTTGAATAGCGGCCTGATGCATCGCGTATTCACCGCTGACCTGATAAACAAAAGTCGGTACTGCAAATTTTTGCTTTATCCGATAAACAATATCGAGATACGGCATCCCAGGCTTAATCATTACCATATCTGCACCCTCATCAATATCGAGCGCTACCTCCTGAATTGCCTCATCGCCATTGGCGGGATCCATCTGGTAACTGAATTTATCTCCGCCTTTCAAGGCGCCGGATGAGCCTACCGCATCCCGAAACGGGCCGTAATAGCTAGAAGCATATTTGGCTGAGTACGCTAGAATACGGGTATGGATAAACCCGCGCTGCTCCAGTTTATGGCGAATAGCGCCAATTCGACCATCCATCATATCCGAGGGCGCAACGATATCTGCGCCTGCCTCTGCATGTGACAGCGCCTGCCGGACCAGCACCTCCAGGGTTTCGTCGTTCACCACATACCCTTCATCATTCACAATGCCATCCTGGCCATGGGTGGTGAATGGGTCAAGGGCGACATCTGTAATCACACCCAACTCCGGAAAGGCGGCTTTAACGGCTCTAACCGTACGCTGCGCAAGCCCCTGAGGGTTGTAAGCCTCTTCAGCTTTTTCGGATTTGAACTGATCAGGAACAACCGGGAACAGTGCAATAGCAGGGATTTTCAAGTCTACTAGCTGCTGGCATTCCAGCAATAGCTGGTCGATTGTAAGCCGCTCGATACCCGGCATGGATGGCACAGATTCACGTTGATTTTCACCTTCGATTACAAATACAGGGAAGATCAGGTCATCGGCACTCAGCTGGGTTTCACGCACCAGTCTTCTGCTGAAATCATCACGCCGATTACGGCGCATGCGTATATCCGGGAAGCTACGATTGGTTCTGTTTGGCAAAACAATATCTCTCTCAATAAAGTAGAAAAGGAAAATACGATTTATAGCCCTGCGGGTCAATACACTACACTGGAATTGAACTCTGATTTAATATCGACTAATCAATTTTTTACCGTTGACGATCACGAAGCATTGAAAGTGGTGATTTAATCGGGTTTACTTCACCGTCCGCTGAACGATTTAGCGCTGGATTAGTCTACATCATCCCTAACCACTAACCATCTCAATTTCTGTGAATTCTTTATGAAAAAATACTTATATTCTCTCGTTGCTGCCACCGCAATATTGCTTGCTGGCTGCATGGAAAAGGAAACCGAATCTACACCTACCCTTGAAAGCTACGACCAAAAATTAGCCTATGCGGTGGGTATTCAATTTGGTAGCCGCCTAAGTCAGGACTTCGACACCCTCGATTTTGACGCCTTCTCCCTCGGTATCCAGCATGCCTTTGGCGATGTAGAACCGGCAATAAGTGAAGAGGATATGATTGCTGCATTCAAGCAGTACCAACAAAAACGCGAAGCTGAGCAGACGGCTAAAGATGATGTTTCTGCTGAGCAGAATATTGCCGAAGGCAAAGCATTTTTAGAAGACAACGCCAAAAAAGAGGGCGTAACCCAGCTAACAAGTGGCGTGCAATATCTGATTATAGAAAGTGGTGATGCTGAGGGCACCTCTCCAACCGCTACGGATACCGTGTCGGTTCACTACAGAGGTACATTGATAGATGGCACTGAATTTGACAGCTCATACGCACGAGGCCAGCCGGCTCAGTTCCCGGTTAATCGTGTGATCCCGGGCTGGACCGAGATTCTGCAGCTGATGAAACCCGGTGATAAATGGCAGGTATTTATCCCTGCCGGCAGTGCATATGGCGCAAGAGGCGCGGGCGAAAATATTGGCCCGGGTGCAACCTTGATCTTTGATGTAGAGCTACTTGAGATCATGAAGCAAGCAGGCGAATAGGCATAAAAAAGATCTATGGGTTGAGGCCAGCGACATGCGCCTTAACCCATAGTCACTATTTGAACTGCTGAACCATACCATCCGATGTAATCGCAAAAAACCCACCCGCACTTCCATCAAAAGAAAGATCAAGAATAGCGGCACCTGATGCTAGCTGGGTTATCTCTTTGTTCTCTGCATGCCAACTGCCCTTTTGCAATTTTTTGGTGTAATCCCACAACGCCACACCACGGTGATTGTTTCCCAGAAGTATCTGTCCACGATCCTCGGTAGAAAATTTTGCACTGCTGTATTCCGCACCAAACTGTTTTTCTGAAATGGTCATCGGCAGTTCAAATTTTGTTTTTCCGGTGGCCACATCCCAGATCAATGCACGATCATATTTGGCAAAGCTAAAGGCCAGGTTCCCATTTGGTGATAACGCAACCAATTGAACCGGCCGTTCATGGTGGTAGACCTGCAGCTGTTCTCCGGTATCGATATCCCATAGGATCGCATCATTATCTTCCGAGCCCGTCAGCGCATACCTGTCATCCGCGGAGAGATCGACACTGGTCACCCTGCCCTTGTGAAACAGGGTACGCACCACGCCGCCATTTTTAATATCGAAATAGACCGCGCTGTAATTCGCCAGGCCCAATAATGCATAGTGTCCGTCGCTTGATAGTGCCAAATCGACAATCTCCCCCGGCGCACTCCAAAAACCGGAAGGAGCTCCGTCAATAACGCTCCACAACACAAGAGTGGAGCCCTCAGCGGTTACCGCAAACTTCCCGTTGGCAGAAATATCGACCGAACTAAGATTTGAAAAACCCTCTTTTGCATGATTCCAGTTAAATAGTCGCTCCTTTGATGCAAGGTTCCACAGGCTGCCGCCATGCATAATAGAGCCGATAACAAGATGTTTACCGTCATCCGACAGGGCTGCCGAATAGTTTCCTCGTGCGGCAACCTCCCATCCATCCACTGGCGGCTCACCAGAACTGCAGCCGGCCAGAAAAGCAGCCAATACCAGTGTAATAACAGGTACCAGGGGGTTTAGATTTTGTCGAGGAAGTAGAGTGAACAAAGCAGTTTCCCAGCCAGAATTGATAGGATTATCAATAGAGTTTAGCAGGTCACTGTAAAACGTTAGATCTGTGGCAAGCAGAGGTTCTGGGCACGAGCCAGAAATAACAAATTACCGACATGCCACCCATAAAAAAACACCCGACTGGGTGCCTTTTTATAAGTAGTCTTTATCCAGCAGGATAATATCTAGGCGGGCTCACTTACACCAGCGATCATATTTCTGGAGTCCACCAGTTGATCTTCAAGATCAAAACGCTCAGCCAAAAGCTCCCCTAGCTTGGACAGATCTTCAGGCAAGCTCATGAGTTCCTCATCACAATGCTGATCACTGTCGTAGATCTCATTAAAGGTAATCGCCATATCCGTGCTTCGTTGAATACCGGAAAGAAATCCGAGTAGCATTTTGTCGGTACCAGCCCTGCCCCCCTTGGTTTCCGAGATCAATCGGTCATACACTTCAAAATGGCCTGCGGAGACATAATCCATTAACACCTGACAAAAGGCCTGAACCTTTACGCCGATGGGGGTGCCCTTGGGCGTAAACTGGCGCAACCCGTCAATCGCGACATAAAGCAGAATCAGCTCCTGCCGTTCATTCAACCAACGCTCAATCAGTTTATTATTATTTCCAACAGCCATTTACCTACTCCAGACAGAAGCAACTGACAGCCCAAATTTACCAATGGGTGACAAAGTAGTCGCGACTAATATTATATTTGTGAGCCATTGTACAAAATTAAACGGAGCTGTCCACGTAAAAACCAAAACCAGCTATATGAAGCCTAAAATCAGGATTTGAAGGCACCAAACAGGGCCGCAGCTTCTATCACATATTTGCCGGCTATACACTGCGACAATTTGCCACATAGCCACCCTCGAAACCGAGGAGTACCATCCGCGACTTAATGAACTATCGTGAATCAGGTTGGCGAAATGAGCAGTAAATCAGCGGAAAATAGTACTCGTCATGTCATGAAAATGGCGGTAGGCAAACCCTTCGGCATTTTTTTGGGTGCTGCTTCATTGCTGCTCCCGGCACCTTCTCTGTATGCTGAAGAACAGTTGGAACTATCACCGCTGGATGTAAAATCACAAACACAGGAAAAGCTCACTGTCAGTACAGTGAAGATTGAGTTGCCTACGGTAACGGATTCCGCCGAACTACTAAAAACCCTTCCCGGCGCAAACGTAAACCAGAACGGACCATTAACAGGAATCGCCCAGTATCGCGGCTATTTCGGCAGCCGCGTCAACGTAACCGTCGATAATATGAACATCAAACCCGCTGGCCCCAACAGTATGGACCCGCCCCTCAGCCACGTGCCCGCGGCATTAATCGAGTCGATCACGCTGATTCGTGGCATCGCTCCGGTGAGTACCGGACTTGAAACCATCGGCGGCACCATAATCGCAACCCCGTTAAGCAGCCGCTTTGGCAGTGATGGGCAGATGCTACAAAGCGGCAATTTGTCGCTAGGCTACAACACTGTTAGCGACGGAGCTATGGGCAGTGTGTTTGCATCAATGGCAAACAGCAGTCACCGACTTCATGCATCTGGCAGTATCGAACAGGGTGATGACTATGCCTATCCAGATGGTGATATCACCCCTTCAGAATATGAGCGCAAGACCTATGGCTTAGGCTACGGCTTTCAAAGCAGCGGCGGGCAAACCATTGGTCTTGATTATCAATATAGCGACACTGGATTAACCGGTACGCCTGCATTGCCTATGGATATCATCAGTGCTTCCGGTGGTGTATTCAAGCTGGATTCTACGGCTGATTTCAATGATTTCGGGCATCTTGACGTTCAGCTGAACTACCAGGATCTTGAACACGTGATGGACAACGTTACGCTTCGAACACCTCCAAATATGTTCATGAGTGGTATGCCGATGCACCGGATTGCTACCACTGATGTGGACGGCATTGGTTTCCGGGCGGTTCTGACCACCACATTATTAGACAGCGAAGCCAAATTCGGTCTCGACGGCGATACAGCAAACCACAACGCCCTCATTACCGACCCGACTAACCCAATGTTTCTGGTGGACAATTTTAATGATGCCGAACGCAACCGCTTAGGTGTGTTTGCTGAGTGGCAGGAAAAACCGAGTGACGGCTGGAGCATGGGAGCCGGCGCACGGGTAACCCGTATTGAAATGGATGCCGGCACGGTTCGGCATAGCGGCGCAATGATGAACCTCAACATCATGACATTGATGAGCAACTTCAATAACGCGGATCGCAGCCAATCCGACACCAATTTTGATCTAACTTTCAGCGCACGTTACCCACTCACAAAAGAGCTAGAGCTGGACCTGGGTGTGGCACGTAAAAACCGCTCGCCCAGCTATCAGGAGCGATACCTTTGGGTACCCCTGCAATCCACTGGCGGTCTTGCGGATGGCAACAACTACACTGGTGATATCAACCTGAAACCCGAAACGTCCAATCAACTTGAGCTTGGACTGAACTGGAACACAGGCGGCGCATACCTGAATCCCAGGGCCTTTTATCACCGGATAGACAACTATATCCAGGGCATTCCCAGTACCGACCCGGCTGCCATTGCTGTCAGTATGATGATGAGCGGGACAGCTCCTCTGAAATTTGCCAATGTCGATGCCACAATGTACGGCCTTGATGCGGATTGGGGCGTTCGCCTCTCTTCCGACTGGAGCCTTGATGGAATCGTCAGTTATACCCGTGGAACCCGTGACGATATCAGCGACAACCTGTATCGTATTGCACCATTGAATGGCCTGATCGCGGTTACACGATCAACTAAAAGCTGGAGCACATCCCTCGAAACAGAGGTTTATGCCAGCCAGGACAAGGTTTCAGAAACCAATAAAGAAACAGCCTCATCCGGTTACGGAATAGTAAACCTCAGGGCATCGTACAGCCCTGTACCAAACCTGAGTCTCGGTGCGAGCATTGAAAACCTGCTGGACAAGAGCTACCAACAACATCTGGGTGGTGTAAATCGTGCCTCCAATAACAGCATTCCGGTTGGTACTCGATTGTATGGCCCCGGCACCAATTTCGCCTTCAATGCAAATTTTATCTGGTAGGCAACTCACCCCATAAATAACAGTGTACAGGCACCTGTGTTAAACCGGTGCCTGGGGGTATACTTCCCTGAATCGCTAACTGCCGAGACCCATCAGGGCCCATTCATGACCTATCCTGTTCGTCGCAATACTCGCCCTGCCCGCTCACGCTCGTCAAAAAACACCTACCTTCTGTTCTCGGTACTTTTGACGTTATTCTCGCCGATCTCCACTGCCTCAGACATCCATCAGGCTACAGAACAAGCACAAAAAAATATTGATGCGGGAGCGCAGTCACAAAAGAAGATTGATCGGATCGACGATCAAACCCAGACGCTGTTCAGCCAGTACAAAACCAAACTGCAGCAACTGGAATCCCTTGACGCGTACAATCGACAGCTGCAAAAGCTGGTTTCACAACAGCAATTTGAGCAGCAACGGCTGGATACTGAAATCCAGCAGATTGTTGAAACCGAACGTAAGATACTGCCGCTAATAGAACAGATGACGACCGCCTTTGAGCAGTTTATTGCTCTGGATATGCCATTCTTGCCAGAAGAACGCAGCCAGCGAGTAGCCGAACTCAAGCGCCAGATCCAGCGTCCGGATATCACCACTGCTGAAAAATTCCGCAGAATCATGGAGGCCTATCAAATTGAAAATGACTATGGCCGAACCCTGGAAGCCTACCGCGGCCCACTGCTTACTCAGCGTGATGGTGAACCGCTGAACCGCACCGTAGAGTTCCTGAAAATTGGCCGTGTTGTTCTGCTCTATCAAACCCTTGATGGCCAGGAAGCCGGACTCTGGAATCAGACCAATGGTCATTGGCAGATCATTGAGTCGAACCAGCTTAGTCCATCAGAAATCAAACATGCCTTTCAGGTTGCCCGACGGCAAGCATCCCCGGATCTGCTGATGTTGCCGATCCCTGCCCCGGAAAAAATAGCGGAGGTGGCACCTTGAACCTCTCAAAACGCTGGGCCCATCGACTTCTTCTGCTCTGCTTTGTGGTGTTGCCCTTAGCCTCTTTAACCTCTGGCAATCTGTCCGCAGATCACGGCGCAGATCCCAAACAAACCATGCGGCAACTGCTCGAACAGATTCGTACCGGACGAGTAAATGAAGATCGAGTCAATCGCGAGCGGGAGGCAGCGTTTATCGCACGCAAAAATCAGCAACAAACGCTGCTTGAACAGCTTGAACAGCAACTCGACGAAGCCAATACGTTGAGCCAACAACTTGAGGCAGATTTCAACAGCAATGAAGCCAGCCTTACGGCGCAGGAGCAACAGCTTCACGAACGCCTTGGTGATCTGGGCGAGCTATTTGGCGTAGTACGGCAAATTTCCGCAGATACCAGCGCTCAACTCGAACAGTCAATGGTCAGCACCCAGTTGCCAGACCGGGCTAATTTGCTGGCAAATATTGCCAATAGCCGAGATCTGCCGACGATCACTGACATCGAAAAACTCTGGTTTATTCTAATGGAGGAGATGCATGAACAGGGCCGTGTGGTAACTTTTGATGCGGGCATTGTTAATACCCAGGGCATCGAATCACAACAAGCGGTTACACGTATCGGCCCCTTTGTCAGCTTTACCAGCCAGGGTAAATTCCTGCGCTATCTCAGTGCAACGGGCCAGCTGAGTGAACTGCCCCGCCAACCCCGAATGATCTACCAAAGTGCTGCGGAGAATCTATCAAACGCCAGCTCGGCGGGCGATGAGCAAGCGTTTGTCATTGCGCCGGTTGACCCCTCAAGTGGCGCTATTCTTTCACTGCTGATTCAACGACCGGATATCATCGAGCGCATCCAGCAGGGCGGTATTATCGGCTATATCGTTATCTTTATCGGCTTCATTGGTGTGTTGCTTGGCGTTGAGCGGATCATCAGTCTTTCCGTTATCTTTTACCGCATTAATCAACAGGCCAGTCAGCCACAAACTATCGGCAACAACCCACTTGGCCGAATCTTCAAAGCTTTCGGAGCAGCACAACAGAATCCAGCTGACAATAACAGTATCGAGAGCCTGGAACTCAAACTCGATGATCTAATTCTTAAGGAAGTGCCTGCCATCCGACGAAGGTTAAGCACACTGAAAGTACTGGCGGGT
Source organism: Pseudomonadales bacterium (assembly GCA_019090315.1). Taxonomy (GTDB): domain Bacteria; phylum Pseudomonadota; class Gammaproteobacteria; order Pseudomonadales; family JAHRWD01; genus JAHRWD01. Next base: position 15,368 of record JAHRWD010000099.1, on the reverse strand, counting down.
GTTGCGCCACTTTTGGGGCTTTTAGGCACCGTTACTGGCATGGTTGAGACATTTGATGTCATTACCCTGTTTGGCTCCGGCGATGCCAAGCTAATGGCCGGCGGTATCAGCCAGGCGCTGGTCACTACGGCGCTGGGCCTGACCGTGGCGATCCCGATACTGCTACTGCACAGCATTGCCAACAGCCGTAGCCGTCACATTATCGAGTGCCTGGAGGAGCAAACCGCTGGCCTGCTTGCTCAGTATTCAGAGCGGCGCAGCACTACACACAACAGCAAACACAATACTGATGACTGATTCGCTGACACTCACTGCTGAAGGGCTCATCCGCGCCATCGCAGGAGTTGGCTTCGGCTCAGATGCGGTACGGGAATTTCTGTACACCGGTGGCCCAGTACTGCTGCTGATATTTCTGGTCACCCTGATCCTGTGGTTTTTGATTGCAGAGCGATTCTGGTTTTTTGTGATGCAATCAAAGCCCTATGGCCAGCAGCTGGTGAACCAATGGAATGCCCTGCCGGATCATCACTCATGGTCGGCACAGGTCACCCGCGAAAAACTGCTGTCTGAAGCGCGGCTCAAATTTAGCGCCATGTTGGGAATGATCCGTACATTAATCGCGATCGCGCCATTATTGGGGCTTCTTGGCACAGTAAGCGGCATGATCGAAGTATTTGATGTCATCGCCTTTAGTGGTTCCAGCAATGTCAGAGCGATGGCATCCGGTATCTCCAAATGCACCCTGTCCACCATGGCGGGGCTAGTGGTTGCGATATCCGGTGTCTATTTTATTAACCTGTTGCAGCGTTATTCCGAGCGCTCTATCCAGCAGCTATCGGATCAGATGCAAACACAAGCAGATAGCAGCCCCATACCCAACACCGGTTTGGAGGCTCAGTATGCGTCGTAAGCCACGGTTATTTGAAGAGGAAGATAGCGCGGTTGATATGACACCGATGCTGGATATCGTCTTTATCATGCTGATCTTTTTTATCGTCACCTCAACCTTTGTAAAGGAATCCGGCATCGATGTATCACGCCCTCAGGCGCAAACAGCGGTGCGTCAGGAGCTGGCCAGCATACTGGTTGCCATTGACCCGGAAGGCCGTGTCTGGATCAATCGACGGCAGGTTGATATTCGTGCGGTGCGGGCCAATATCCAGCGCCTGCATGCTGAAAACCCCCAGGGCTCAGTGGTGATACAGGCGGACAAACATTCGCAAACCGGCGTACTGGTAGAGGTGATGGATCAGGCCAGGCGGGCGGGGGTAAAAAATGTCGCCATCGCCGCTATCCAGCCCGATTAAATTTGTTTGATGTCTCTTCAAAGTCCAGCGCCGAACTCATGGCTCCGCTACTCTGCGGCACTGGTCTGTGCTGCCATTATCAGCTACGGGCTATTCTATTTTATGCACCTGCTCACCAGCCATGGAGAGAGTGTACTGGTTGATCGCCAGCACGTGACTGCGATTGAATTTATCCGCCTGAAACACAAACCACCCAAGCCAGAAATACCTCAGGTTAAACCCCAAACACCCAAGCCAAAAGATACACCGCCTCCCTCGCCAACTCCCAAAAAAATGGCGATTCAAAACCCCAGCCTCAGCATGAAAGCCTTCGCAATGCCTTCACTAGCACCGCAGATGGCAATTCATGGAATTGGTTTTAACAGCGCACCAGGTGATGGGGATGCGATACCAATGGTTCGGGTTCAGCCACAATATCCGTTTCGAGCAGCCAACCAGGGTATTGAAGGCTGGGTACTGGTCGAATTTACCATTACCAAACTGGGCACGGTAAAAGATGTAGAGGTAGTCGAATCAAAACCGGCATACCTGTTTGACCGCGCCACTATTCGCGCCATCAAACGCTGGAAATTCAAACCTCGCACAGTAAATGGCGAACCGATCGAGCGCCATCAGGTTCGGCAGCGCATCCAGTTCTCGCTGGATAAGCAGAAATGAAGCGGTTGCTGAAATGTATACTGATACTGCCCCTGGGCTGGCTGTTGGCTATCGAAACGGTCGCCGCCAAAGAAAGCCCGCCCACCGTCTCGCCTTATATATACAAACAGCTCAATCAGGCACAACAGAAAATTGATTCCGGAGCACCGGAACAGGCGCTGCTCATTCTGGATAAAATTATCCGACAACAACGCAGCAGCACCTATGAAAAAGCACTGGCCCAACAAACCAGCGGTCTTCTCTACTATCAACAGCAGCAGATTGCCGAGGCAATCAAACGATTCACATTGGCGGTTAATAGCGATGCCCTGCCCCTGCAAGCAGCCCAGCAAACTCGCTTCAATCTGGCCCAGCTGTACCTTTCCGAACAACAGTACGATGCAGCCATCAAAACCATCAATCAATGGTTGGCACTGAGCGAAAAACCCACTGGAGAGGTCTATCTGTTATTAGCATCCGGGTATTCCGCAGACCATCAATATCAGGCTGCCATCAAACCTGCGGAACTGGCCATCAAGCTATTAAATAGTCCAACGGAATCACACTATCGTTTTTTGCTGGGGCTCTACTTTGAAACAGAAAATTACGATCTTGCCACCACATTGCTTGAGCAGTTAATCCTAAAGTTCCCCAGCCACAAAGAATACTGGTTACAGCTTGCCTCTCTCTATTCACAAAAACACCGCGATAAAGACAGCCTCGTCATTACCGAAATGGCCTATCAAAAAGGTCTACTTAACCGTGACGACGAGATCGTACGGCTAACTCAACTACTCCTGCATCTCCAGTACCCTCATAAGGCTGCACGAATTCTGGAACAGGAGATGGCAGCAGGCACGGTAAAAAGCTCCCAACAAAATCAGGAGCTGCTAGCAACCGCCTGGTTCAATGCCCGGGAATACCAAAAAGCCCTCATTCCACTAAAATCAGCCGCCAGGAAATCAACCGACGGAACACTTTACCTCAGGCTTGCGCAGGCACAGTTTGAGCTTGAGCAGTTTCAAGATGCCATCAGTAGCCTCAATCAGGCGTTATCAAAGGGCGATCTGAAACATCCGGATACCGCTCACCTGCTAAATGGTATTGCCCACTATCAACTCGGAAAATTCAAGCAGGCCATCAATGAATTTCAAAAGGCAAGCCAGTTTGATCGCAGCCGCGACCAGGCAAAGCAGTGGGTAAACTATCTAAACCAAAAACAGAACTCTTCGTAGGGAGTCAAAACCACGAGATGAAACGACTGAAGCTATTAGCCTTGTCAGGAAGTCTGCGTAGGGCTTCGTACAACACCTATGCTATCAAAGCACTGAAAATGCTGGCTCCCAGCCATGTGAATATTACGATTGGAAAAATTGAGGAGCTGCCCCTTTTTAACCTTGATCGCGAGTACGACGATATACCCGCTTTGGCGGAACTAAAGTCAGAGCTCAAACAGTCATCCGGGCTGATCATCGCCAGCCCGGAATATGCCCACGGAATTGGTGGGCCAATGAAAAACGCGCTGGACTGGCTGGTCAGTGGCGATGAGTTTCCATACAAGCCAATCATGCTGATCAATACCTCACCACGCGCATCCCATGCCCAGCAGGCGTTAATAGAAGTGCTCACCACCATGTCGGGCAATGTGATTGAGGCATCACGTGTCTCAATTCCACTGTTGAGCAGTGACCTGGATGTAGATGGAATCGTTGAAGACCCGGAGATCGCCAATGCACTACTGATCGGGCTTGATACTTTTTGCTCAGTAATAGTAAAAAACCAGACTGATTCGGGTTAGATCCAAAGCATGATCATGGCCAATTCAACTAGCCTTCAACAAAAAAGATCAACACCTCTTTGATGACAAAACCCAGAATCCCAAAGCCCAGCGCCAGGAATATTGCGAAGGTGCCAATCTTTCCGGCATTCGAATCCTTCGCTAACCGATACATGATATAAACCATATACAGTATCAATGCAGGCAGGCCAATTTTCAGGGAGAGTGCTGCGAATTCAGGTTCGGTCATAATAATGCTCGGGACAATTTGGATACGCTCTTCAACTGCTCGCCCATGATATAAGGTTAAGGCCGTATGATATCTTCTAACAAGAGCCCTGATAGTCTACTCTTTGTAGGATCGATTCAGTTTCATCATTCAATAGCGAACCATAATGTCATTTAACACACAAAATACCCGCGCTCTAAAAACACTAAACATCGTCATTCTATTCGCTATCGCTTTTGGCTTGAGGCTCTACTACATCAACCATACGATAATCGATACACCGGTTCGAGCTGATGCGCGGGATTATTATTCATACGCGTTTAATATGAAAAACCATCATGTCTATTCTCGAACCTGGCCATCAAACGTTACCCCTAAACCGGATGCACTGAGGTCCCCTGGCTATCCCGCTTTTATAAGCCCTTTCGTGACCTTCCCACCAACAGCCTCAATGGTATGGACCATAACCTTCTGGCAAGCGTTGCTGGATACGCTTACCGTACTGCTGACATTTTTTTTGGCGCGGCAGTTTTTTGGAATCAAGCTGGCCTCGTTCACCGCACTGCTCACCGCACTTTCACCCCACCTGATTTCAGCCACCTCTTATCTGCTGACAGAAACCTTATTCAGTTTTTTGATGACCGCCAGCATGTTAGCAATCGTGATTGCAATCAGGAAAAACTCCAACATTATATTTTTGTTGGCCGGCATACTAATAGCCCTGACCTCCCTCACGCGGCCAACCATTCAGTATTTCATTGCGCCCCTGGCCATATGTTTATTCATTGCCCGTGGTTACCTGAATCTAAATAAAAACGTCTGGATATCTCTTATTCTAGGGTTCGCTCTGGTCAGTATTCCATGGGTTGCGCGAAACATGAGTGCACTGGGTGCCAGCTCAGATCCTACCTTAACCATCAATACGCTTCATCATGGGATCTACCCTGACTTTATGTTCCAGTCCGACCCTGCAACCAAAGGTATCCCCTATCGCTTTGATCCAAACAGCCCCGAGATATCAAGCAGTGTCCATGCTTCTGTAGATGAAATTATTCGACGCTTCAGGACAGAACCTTTACGGCATCTAAAATGGTATCTAATTGACAAACCCGTTACTTTTTTATCGTGGAATATAGTCGCTGGACTTGGAGATGTATTTATATACCCCATAGTGCAATCCCCATATCTGGATAATCCTGTTTTTAAATCGCTTCATCGTCTAATGTACTGGCTCCACTGGCCTCTAATTATATTGTCTATTGCTGCCTGCCTTGCTGCCTGGATTCCCCAAAAAATACTCAATATAGATCTGGATAAACTTATCCCCATACGGATACTCTCTTTATTAGTGCTCTATTTTTTAGCGGTGCATGTCGTAGGGGCACCCTTCCCCAGATACTCAATACCCTTAAGGCCCATCAACTATATTTTGGCCTCCTGGTCACTGGCCCTGCTGATTAGATTTATATCAAACAAAGGAGATGCCAGTGTCGAACAGCCATAACATTGCATTCTTAATACCCTGTTTTAACGAAGAAGCCGCCATTGGGCAGGTGGTAATCAACTGCAAAGAGACCATTCCTGAAGCCAAAGTATATGTTTACGATAATAACTCTACCGATAAAACAGTAGAAATTGCAGCGCAGGCGGGAGCGATCGTTCGGCATGAAACGATTCAGGGAAAAGGAAATGTAGTACGAAGAATGTTTGCCGATGTCGATGCGGATATCTATATTTTGTGCGATGGCGACATGACATACGACATTGCCTCGGCGCCGGAGATGGCCAGTAAATTAGTCCAACAAAACCTGGATATGGTGGTCGGCACCCGGGTAAGCGATAACTCACCTTTGCAGACCTATCCAGCCGGACATGTGTTCGGCAATAAAATGTTAACCGGAATAGTGGGGCATTTATTTGGTAAGCGTTTTTCAGATATATTATCTGGATATCGAGTATTTTCGAAAAGATTTGTTAAGTCTTTTCCCGCGATATCGAGAGGCTTTGAAATAGAAACTGAGCTTACAATTCACGCGCTGGAGTTAAGAATACCAGTTGCCGAAATGGATACGCCTTACTTTTCACGCCCTGCGGATTCTGAGAGTAAACTCAACACATTCAGGGATGGTTTTAGAATATTAATGGTGATTATTTTTCTACTAAAAGAGGTTAGGCCTCTTCTATTTTTTGGTTCAATTTTTTCGGCATTAACACTGGTATCTTTAACGCTATCCTTCCCGCTATTCGTTACCTATATCGAGACAGGGTTAGTACCCCGCTTTCCCACTGCAATACTGGCATCAGGGATCATGATCCTCGCTTTTCTAACCATGGTATGTGGTGCAATACTCGACAGTGTAAGCAGGGGCCGACGAGAAGTTAAACGAATGCATTATTTGAATATAAAACCACTGGAAACCGATAAGTGATAAGAGAGTTCCCGCGCTTCCTGATTGTAGGAAGCTGTGGATTTTTAGTAGATGCAGGCACTCTTAGCCTCTGCGTTCACCTGCTTGACTTCAACCCGTACTGGGCTCGTATACCGTCATTTGCAATTGCGGTGACATTAACATGGTACTTGAATTATAAATGGGCTTTTGAGGACAAATCGAACACACGGAAAATAATAAACTTTGGCCGCTATCTTATTGTGCAGGGGGCTGGAATTTCAATAAACTTTTTTGCCTACATGGCTTCACTCTATTTATCACCATTTCTGTTTGATATTCCCGAACTTGCAATAGCACTCGCTTCAATTATCGCACTTTTGTTCAACTATTTTGGATTGAGGCGATGGGTATTTAAAACCCATGTTTAATGCCTCAACCCAATGACCTTATATAAAAAACTGACAAGAAATTTCGACTGATAAAAACCGATTGTTGATTCATTGCTACGCAACATTCCCATCCACTAAACCCTCGTTAACTACAGCCGGCTCCATCCAATTCTTATGACGCAGTACCCGGCCAAAGGATTCCTGTCCATATTTTTCGGTATATTGCGAGCCATTCCATGCAAGTTTTCCCGCAATAATCACTTTATCAACCACACCATCGGAACGATTAACCAGTTGCGGATGCTGGAAAATATCACGCTCAATTTTCTGAATATTGGTGTCCGAGTCATGTGTCATTAACGCATCAGGATCAATTAGTACGAGATCAGCAATTGCTCCGCACTCGATCACGCCCGCTTCGATTCCAAACAGTTCGGCGGGATCTTTGGTTAAGCGTTTCACTGCGACCGCAACTAGTTCTATAGAATCTTCCGCAGCCATTTTCAGAGTCATGAGGTTGGCATCGTAGTAGGCCATGTTGGTGAGGTGCGCGCCGGAATCATTAAACCCTGGCAGAGTTTCAGGGTGGAAAACCAGCTTTTTCAATACATCGGGCCGCTCATTTGCGGTAATCACATACCAGCGAAAATCACGGTCATATTCGCTGAGCATATGCAGCATAAAGTTTGCATCATCACCGATTGGTGATGGGAACCTGGCGAAGGCATCACGCTCTTCATCATTTAATGCAGCCGATTCCCCTGCTGCTCCCTGAAAATATTCCAGACGTTTATAAATATCGGAAAGGCGCTGGCCATTCCAGGACTCAACCGGGCAGCTATCCATTACCATGTCGGACAATTCGCGACTAAAGGTCGTCGATTCCATTCGATATTTGTGGCGTAAACGCTCCATACTGTAACCGCTTTTTCCTGCCAGCCACTGTTCGCTAAAACGAGCCCTGAAACCAGGATTGGCAAGTTTTTCCTGTCGACCTTCAATATCTTCAAGATCAATCGCCATCAATTCTCGGAATGCTTCTTTCTCCTCCATCAGCGGTGTACTCACCCCATCGGCAAACACTTTGAAAGGAGTTGAGAGTGCCTGAAAGGTGAAGTCGCCTTTTAGCAATCGGGAATTCAATAACTGACTAAATTTCAGCAGTCCACCCTCGGCTCGCCGATTACAACTGATATCCATCGCTGCAGTCGCCGTCATTTTAAGGGGTTTTCCACCAAATAGACGACCACAGGTTAAACCGAATAAACCGAGTGTTTTTAACATATCCTCCGGGTCCGGAGTTACCTGCCAAATCCGGTCATGTTTACGCAGCACTGCGCCTAGTATTTTTAGCTCTTTGAACTTGGCATGTTGTGCAGGAATTTTTTCGTTACGGTGTGGATCGTTGGCAAGATAGTGAAGTGGAAGACCATCGGTGGAAAACCCGACATAACCCTCTTGCATCCCCTGATCTACCAGATCCGCCATCTCCTGTAGCTCAGCTTCCGAGGGGTCACGGCTAATGCTACTTTCGAGACCCATCGCTTTAATACGCAACATGCTGTGGGGGATCATCGGCGCGACGTTTGGACCAAGGGGCAGTGTCTCCAGATGCTTGAGGTAATCGGCACTGTTATCCCAGTTCACCACTCCATCAAGGCAGCGTTCCAGTACTGCTTTAGGCATATTTTCAACCCGGGCAAAGCAGTCGATAATCGGGTTTTCTTCGGGGTTATCCGGATTTGCCAAATCGCCGTAGGCCATACCCAGGCTGCAATTACTCATCACCACACTGGTGGTGCCGTGACGCACACATTCCGTCAAACCCGGGGCAACTTCAACTTCCAGATCAAGGTGGGTATGAATATCTAGCAATCCTGGCATCAACCATTTTCCGCTACCGTCGATCACTTCGGTTTGTTCCTGCGGGCTTAGTTCAAATCCAAGAGCGACAATCCTGCCCTGGTGAACAGCAACGTCGACGGTTTTTGGCAGGCCGCCATAACCATCAAAAACTGACGCGCCCTTTATTAATATATCCCATTGGTTGGTTGATTCAGACATTTGATTGTCCTCCATGATTAAACTTCACAGTTCATTGCAGCGATCCATAGATAGTAATCGATATTCCCCTTAAGAAAAATAGGGAGACCCAGAGATGGAATCATCGCTAAACATGCTCTGGTTTTCGCAGTCCATGTTGATCCAGCCGCCAGCACAGGGTATCGATTCGATCCTGGCCAAAAAACGGTTCGCCATCATACACAAAGGTGGGTACGCCCCAATGCCCTGCTTTGTTCAGGGCCTGATGGTTCGCTTCGATATCATCGAGGTGATTCCCTCCATCGATCTCTCGTTCCATTTCTGCAAGCGATAACCCTGCAGCTTCCGTCGCCTGTTGCAGGTGGTCGCCTTCATCCCAGTGCCGAGTCCCTCCCCAGATCATCCGTGCAACCTGAGCGGCAAATTCAATACCTCGACCTTGCCGCTGAGCTTCGGCACCCAACTTACTGAGCCGATAGATATAGGGCTGCTGTTCAGATATTTTCATGGTTTCAAAATCCTGGACGATAGGATCTGGAGATGGCCACTTATGAGGCAAGCCCAGGAATTCTGCACGCCGGGTCCAGTCCAGCATGATGTAATGCGCTTTGTTTTTATCACCCGCCTTAAAAAGAATATCGGGATCCCGAAGGGCTATAGGAAGTACAACACGGAGATTCACATCAACTGAATAGCGCTGCTTGAGATCGAGCATTCCAGGTGTCGCGAGGTACGAATAAGGGCTTCGAAATGACCAAAAAACATCAACCTGTTCCATATCACCATTCTCCCAGCTTTTATAATTACGCAGTACTTTACGACTCATAACCGGTGAAGACTAGCTTTTATCGCTCTCAACCCTATCCGATTATCCAGATACTCTTTTTAAGGACAAAAAAAAACGCCGGGGATTAGGCCGACGTTTTTCCGAACTAAAATGGAAATCAGCTAATTCTTGGATCCAGTTTTCCAGTTATATACTGGGCAGACATCTCATCCAATGAGACTGCTTTAATTTTATCCGCCTGACCGGCTGTACCAAATGCTTCGTATCGCGCAATAACAATACTCTTCATCGCTTCAGTTGATTTGGAAAGATATTTTCTCGGATCAAATTCGGAAGTGTTTTCCGCAAGAAATTTCCGAACAGAACCGGTTGAAGCCAAACGTAGATCCGTGTCGATATTTACTTTACGCACGCCGTGCTTAATTCCTTCCTGAATTTCAGAAACTGGAACTCCATAAGTTTCTGGAATTTCACCGCCAAATTCATTGATAATGGCTAGCCAGTCCTGCGGAACAGAAGAGGAACCGTGCATTACCAGGTGAGTATCTGGAATACGTTTATGAATCGCTTTGATACGATCAATCGCCAATACATCACCGGTTGGTGGTCTGGTAAATTTATATGCGCCGTGGCTGGTACCAATAGCAATTGCCAATGCGTCAACGCCGGTCTTTTTAACAAAGTCAGCCGCTTCTTCCGGATCAGTTAGCATCTGTTCGTGGGTTAAAATTCCTGCTGCGCCAACACCATCTTCTTCTCCAGCTTCACCGGTTTCTAGCGAACCCAGGCAACCCAGTTCGCCTTCGACTGAAACACCACAGGCGTGCGCCATTTCCACAACACGTCGAGTGACATCTACGTTATATTCATAATCCGATGGGGTTTTTTGATCCTCCAGTAGAGAACCATCCATCATCACTGAACTAAAATTTTGCTGAATTGAACGCTGGCAATCCGCCGCAGACGCGCCATGATCCTGGTGCATACAAACAGGTATTTCAGGAAACTCTTCAATCGCAGCCAAAATAAGATGACGTAAAAAAGTCGGCCCGGCGTATTTACGCGCGCCTGCAGATGCCTGCAAAATAACGGGGCTGTTGGTTTCTTTTGCGCCTTCCATAATAGCGCGCACTTGCTCAAGATTGTTGACGTTAAAAGCAGGTACGCCGTACCCGTTTTCAGCGGCATGATCGAGCAGTTGTCGCATACTGATTAGTGCCATGGTGTGATTCCTTTTTTTAACTTCGCTTCTGTTATTTTTTCGAAAACCACTAAAATATAGCTTCGAGTTTTTCTACTAAACGGCCCGGCCTTTAACTCTGGGCGCGTTCTTCTAAAATCGCTACAGCGGGTAATGTTTTGCCTTCAACATATTCAAGGAAGGCTCCACCACCGGTTGAAATATAGGATATTTGATCGGTAATTCCAAATTGGTCAATCGCCGCCAGCGTGTCTCCACCCCCGGCTATTGAAAATGCAGGGCTTGCTGCAATCGCTTTGGAGAGTGCTTCGGTACCGCCACAAAACCCCGGGAACTCAAACACACCCACTGGGCCGTTCCAGATAATGGTACCCGCATTGGCCAGTATGCTTTCCAGTTCAGCGCTGGATTGTGGTCCAATATCCATGATCATTTCGTTGTCTGATACATCCGCAGCTGCTTTGGTAACCGCTACTGCATCTTCAGAAAATTCAGTTCCTACCACTACGTCAGCTGGGATCGGAATATTGGTCTTAGCCATCAAGGCTTTGGCTTCGTCGATTAAATCATGTTCGCAAAGAGAGGTTCCGACAGGAAAGCCGGAGGCTGCCAAAAAGGTATTGGCGATGCCGCCGCCAACAATCAGTTGATCTGCCATGCCAGACAGGGATTCAAGCACCGGCAGTTTAGTAGACACTTTTGAACCGCCAACAATCGCGACCAAAGGTCGCTTTGGGTTATCGAGCGCTTCTGCCAGTGCCTCTAATTCTCTGCTTAATAACGGGCCAGCGCAGGCGGTCGGTGCATATTTTGCGACACCGTGGGTAGTGGCCTGGGCGCGATGCGCGGTGCCAAATGCATCCATTACGAATACATCGCAAAGTGCTGCCAACCGTTGCGAAAGCTGCTCATCATTTTTCTTTTCGCCCTTATTAAAGCGGGCATTTTCAAGCAATACGATTTCACCGGGATTGATAAACACGCCGTCCAGATAATCTTTTACCAGCGGAACCGGTTGACCTAATTCAGCGGAAAGAAATTTTGCGACCGGAGCCAGTGAGTACTGTTCGTCGTATTCGCCTTCGGTTGGACGACCGAGATGGGAGATCACCATCAGAGCAGCACCCTTTTCGAGCGCAAGCCGAATCGTCGGCAATGCCGCACGGATACGTGCACTACTGGTTACTTCGCCATTTTTGATCGGCACGTTCAGGTCTTCGCGAATCAATACGCGTTTGCCCTTCAGTTCTACATCCGCCATTTTTAATACAGTCATCGCGTACTCCCTGGTTTTTCCGGCTCGTTTATTCCGACGTAATCACAAGAAAGGCCAGCAAATGCCAGCCCCTGTTGTGATTACGGTCGTATCAATTAAGTATAGGTAATCCACTCGCATTCGTTACCTTACTTTTACAGTGGAGGAGCTATGCCATAAGTGCTTTTGCGTCAGCAACCACCCGCTCGACAGTAAAGCCGAAGTGCTTCAACAGATCGTTGATTGGAGCGGAAGCACCAAAGGTTTCCATACCAATAACTTTGCCACGCAGGCCGGTGTATTTGTACCAGCTTGATGGATGGCCCGCTTCTATCGCGATGCGGTTTTCTACGTTACTCGGCAGTACAGATTCCTGATAGCTGGCGTCCTGTCGATCAAACAGATCCTGACAGGGCATGGACACTACACGTACATTGCAGCTCTCGCTTTGCAGTTCTTTTGCTGCATCCATCGCCAGTGCAACTTCTGAACCGGCAGCGATCAAAATCAGATCAGGTGTACCCTGACAATCCTTGAGGATGTAACCGCCTTTTTCGATATTGGCGAGCTGGGCTGTGTCCCTATCCTGATGAGGCAGTGCCTGACGGGAAAATACCAGCGCCGATGGGCCTGCAGTATTGCCCGCTGCATATTTCCAGCTGACCGCAGATTCCACCGCATCACAGGGACGCCATGTGGAAAGATCCGGCGTGCTACGCATGCTGGCAAGCTGCTCAATCGGTTGGTGAGTCGGGCCATCTTCGCCCAGCGCAATAGTATCGTGGGTATATACGAAGATCGCTTGCTGACGCATCAGCGCAGCCATTCGCAGCGCATTTCGTGCGTATTCCATAAACACAAGGAAGGTAGCTCCGAAGGGTACGAAGCCGCCATGTAACGCGATTCCGTTCATGATGGCGCTCATGCCAAATTCACGCACACCGTAATAGATGTAGTTTCCCGATGCATCCGCTGCGGTGATGCCTTTGGCATCCGGCCACAGCGTCAGGTTTGAACCCGCCAGATCCGCAGATCCACCAACCAGTTCCGGCATAATGCCCGCCATTGCGGTAAGTGAATTTTGAGAAGCTTTACGGCTGGCGATGGTTTCCGCTTTTTCATGAACTGCCTGAACGTGCGCCTGCGCCTGGGCTTCAAAATCAGTGGGCAACATACCTGTGGTACGTCGCAGCAGCTCGTCTGCTAATTCTGGATAAGCCGTTTGATAGGCTTGAAAGGAGGTGTTCCATTCGCTTTCTGCTTTTTGTCCTTGCGTTGTCGCATCCCAAGCCTGATAGATTGGCTCGGGAATTTCAAAAGCAGGGTGAGACCAGCCAAGTGCTTCGCGGGTTGCTTTGATTTCCTCGTCACCTAATGGTGCGCCGTGGCAGGATTCGCTGCCCTGTTTGTTGGGTGAGCCAAAACCGATAATGGTTTTGCAGATCACCAGTGTTGGTTTGTCGGATTCAGCCTGCGCTTCCGCGATAGCGGCTTCGATCGCTGCGTGATCGTGACCGTCGATCTCGCCAATTACCTGCCAGCCGTAGGATTCAAAACGTTTTTTAACGTCTTCGCTGTACCAGCCTTCGATCTCACCATCGATCGAGATACCGTTGCTATCGTAGAATCCAACCAGCTTGCCCAAACCCAGTGTGCCCGCGAGCGAACAGACTTCGTGGGAGATTCCTTCCATCAAACAACCGTCACCCATAAACACCCAGGTATTGTGGTCGATCAGTTTGTGGCTTTCGCGGTTGAACTGGTCCGCCAGCATACGCTCAGCAATCGCCATACCTACTGCGTTTGCAAGGCCCTGACCAAGCGGGCCAGTGGTGGTTTCAACGCCAGGGGTATCGTGATATTCAGGGTGACCGGGGGTTTTGGAACCAAACTGGCGGAAGTTTTTGATCTCATCCAGCGACAGGTCATAACCGGTCAAATGTAACAATGAGTAGAGCAACATCGAGCCGTGGCCATTTGAAAGTACAAACCGGTCGCGGTTAACCCAGTCCGGATTAGCCGGATTGTGCTTGAGGCTTTTACCCCAAAGTACCGTGGCGATATCCGCCATTCCCATCGGTGCGCCCGGATGGCCCGATTTAGCTTTTTGCACAGCATCCATACTGAGTGCGCGAATTGCGTTGGCTTGCTCAAACTGAGTGGTCATTTAGGTGGTTGCTCTAGTGTTTTTTTGAGGCGCATATTCTCCCTTACTCCGCTACTCCAGTAAACCAATTGCTGAGCCATTCGGTGGAAAAAACCGCTCTGATTGATATTGATCTAACAGATGCCTGACTTAATCACTCATTCGTTCCAAATTACCCAATGACCAAACACAAAAAAGCCGACGCTGGATCACAGCATCGGCTTGTTAAAACAGCGCTCAAACCCCTTCGATAAAAGGGCTGAGGCTTATCCGTTTACGTTTGCGGGATAACTTACTGGGTAAGCCCTGCAAAACGCTTCAGATGATAGTCCGTGCTTCCAAAAGTACCGCAGAACAATGTCAGGTAGCGGAAGTAGTGCCCTACATCCAGCTCTTCTGTCATGCCTACACCACCGTGGATCTGGACTGCGTCCTGAGCCAGGTTACGTGCCTCTGGGCCAATGAATGATTTAGCAGACGAAACCGCTGCGCGGCGCTCGTTTGCATCATCCGATGCAAGGCTCATGCTGACCATGTAAACCATGGAACGGCTGGCTTCAACCGCCATAAACATATCGACCACACGGTGCTGAAGCACCTGGAATGTACCAATCGCAACACCGAATTGCTCACGGGTTTTGATGTATTCCAGCGTGCGTTGGAATGCAGTGTTCATTGCACCCAATGCTTGAGCACAGATCGCTGCAGTTGCGATATCAATCACTTCATCCAGCACTTCAAAACCTTCGCCTTCGGTACCCAGCAGGGTTGCGGAAGCATTGGTGAAAGTGATGTTAGCGCCACGTGCGCCATCCATTGTGTTGTAGCTGGTCAGCTCAACGCCACTGGCATCCGCATCCACCAAAAACAGTGAAATGCCGCTTTCGTCTGACTGGTCGCCAGAGGTGCGTGCAGAGACAATGAGCTTGTTCGCTGAAGGAGCGTTCAATACAACGATTTTCTCGCCGTTGAGGCTGTAGCTATCGCCAGAACCGGAAGCAGTTACGCTTACGTTGGCCAGGTTATAACCTGAAGTCGCTTCTGCGTAGGCTACGGAAATCAACAGGTCGCCAGCAATGATCTGCTCAAGCAGATCTTTCTTTTGATCTTCTGATCCAGCCAGTACCAGCGCATTGGCCGCCATTACAACGGTGCTCAGGTATGGCTCAAGAACCATTGCGCTGCCAAAGGCTTCGCAAACCAGCATG
>JAHRWD010000098.1 GCA_019090315.1 Pseudomonadales bacterium | reverse complement strand
CCACCGAGATCTACACTCGACTAGTCGTCGGCAGCGTCAGATGTGTATAAGAGACAGTTACTGGACGGTGCACGCCTACACCACAGCAACGGTAAATCAGGCGCTTGATGCCGGGGCTACCAAAAAGGAGCAGCGTCAGCAGCAGGCAGAAATAAGAAAGAAACTGCAGCCACTTAAAAACAAGTTAAAAAGTCATGAAAAGAAGATGGAAGAGCTGCAGTCTAAACTCTCTATTGTTGATGATAAACTTTCTGATTCAACAAGTTATGAGGATGATAACAAGGATAATCTAGTTAAATGGATTGCTCAACAAGGTTCCCTTAAGCAGGAACTTTCGGACGTTGAGGAAAGCTGGTTCGCAATCAGTGAGGAGCTGGAATCCTTTGAAGGGTAACTATCAAAGGATGGTTTTGGTACGCGAACCGATGGGGTGTATCTGTGGTTGAAATTGAGATCGATCAGGAAAACCAGACCGGCTATATCCTGCTGCAACCCAATATGTCCGCAAGTTGGCGAACCAATTTGATGGTGGTGGGTTTTATGACTTTTATGTGTACCTTCGTAGCTACCTATATGTGGATTATCGGCGCGGTATTGGTTATGCCCTTTGCCGGAGCAGAGGTGATTTTGCTGGCGGTGGCGACAGGGTTTTTCTTCCACAAGAACAGCTATCGAGAAGTGATTCATTTTTATGAAGATCAGGTCGTGATCGAAAAGGGTCGTCGCTACCCCGAGCGGCACTGGGAAATCCAGCGAACCTGGATTCGGCTTTTTGTAAAAAATGCCGAGCATATTCGGTATCTACCCACATTGAGCCTTGGTTCAATGGGGCGTTCGGTCGAGATAGGGCAATTTCTGAATAAAGAAGATAAAGAATATTTGATCGAGCAGCTGTCCGGGCTAGTGATGAAACAAAACGTATAATAAACAATATGTTATAAATTTTTTGTAATGAGCAATTTAAGTTATTTTAGAGGGCGAGCGATGAACTTGCTGGCCCGACGGGAGCATTCCCGGACAGAACTTTTTCGAAAGTTGTCCGCAAAATGTGAAGATTTTGATCTGCTCAATCAGGTGCTGGATCAGCTGGTATCCGATAATTTATTGAGCGATAGTCGGTTCGCTGAAGAGTTCGTTCGATACCGCGGCAACCGTGGGTTTGGGCCTTTGCATATTCAGGCCGATCTAAAAAATCGTGGTGTATCCGACGAGATCATTTCGGACTTTATCGACAGCACCGACCGCCATTGGTATGAAAAGCTATCCGAGCTCTATCAAAAGCGATATAGCGGCACACCGGTAAGCGACCGAAAAGAGCAGGGCAAGCGTATGCGTTTCCTGCAAAGCCGTGGGTTTAGTCAATCGCAGATTCGTAGGGTAATGGATACAGCTGATTAGAGATTCGTTATAATCTCCGATTATTTTTCGATTGAACCCGTTGCACTCCACAATCCGTTTCACGTTTTTATCATCAGGCTTTAAACCATGAATAGTTCGGCCCTTCGCGCAGCCTTTCTGGAGTATTTTTCCAGCAAGGGACACCAAACCGTTTCCAGTAGTTCATTGGTGCCGGGCAACGATCCCACCCTGTTGTTCACAAACGCCGGAATGGTGCAGTTTAAAGATGTTTTCCTGGGGCAGGATCAGCGTCCATACCAACGAGCCACCAGCAGCCAGCGTTGCGTGCGTGCCGGTGGAAAGCACAACGATCTTGAAAATGTCGGTTACACCGCACGTCATCACACCTTTTTTGAGATGCTTGGTAACTTTAGTTTTGGTGATTATTTCAAACGTGAAGCGATTCAGTACGCCTGGCAATTCCTGACAGAAACCCTCGGTCTGCCGGAAGATAAACTCTGGGTTACGGTTTATAACGAAGATCAGGAAGCGGAAGATATTTGGCTTAAAGAGATGGGCGTTAGCGCCGAGCGTTTTTCACGGCTGGGTGAAAAAGATAACTTCTGGTCGATGGGTGATACAGGACCCTGTGGCCCCTGTTCCGAGATTTTTTATGATCACGGAGCCGACGTACCCGGTGGCCCGCCCGGTAGCCCAGACGAAGATGGGGATCGCTATATCGAGATCTGGAACCTGGTCTTTATGCAGTTTGACCGGGATGCCAGTGGCACCCTTAAGCCATTGCCCAAACCTTCGGTGGACACCGGAATGGGACTGGAACGAATCGCTGCGGTGATGCAGGGCGTTCACAACAACTACCAGATCGACCTATTCCAAGGGCTGTTAAAGGCCGCTGCTGAATTGACCGGCTGCAAAGACCCCGAACATGATTCATTAAAAGTGATCGCCGACCATATCCGCTCCTGCGCGTTTTTGGTGGTCGATGGTATAGTGCCTTCCAATGAAGGGCGCGGTTATGTATTGCGTCGTATTATTCGTCGAGCATTGCGTCACGGATACAAGCTCGGGAAAAACGATCCTTTCTTCCATAAACTGGTTGCGCCGTTAGTTGCTGAGATGGGCGAGGCCTATCCGGAACTGCTTGAAGCGCAGGCGCGGGTTGAGAAAATCCTGCTGGGCGAAGAACAGCAGTTTGCCCGCACTCTTGATCAGGGTATGAAAATATTCGAACAGGATCTTGAGTCGTTGGAAGGTAAAACCATCCCCGGCAATCTGTTATTCAAACTGTACGATACCTACGGCTTCCCCGTTGATCTGACCGCTGATATCGCCCGCGAACGCGGCCTGACGGTAGATCAGGATGGATTTGAAATCGCGATGGAAGAGCAGCGCAACCGCGCCCGTTCTGCCAGTCAGTTTGGACACGCTGGAGTTCAAGGGATTGGGTTTGTCGGGGAAACCACTTTTAAAGGGTACGAAAGTCTAAAAGAGGAAGTAACGGTAGAGTCGCTCGTAGTTGATAGTGCGTTTGCGGAAATGGTTTCTGTCGGTCAGAAGTGCGATGTTCATTTAAATGTTAGCCCTTTTTACGCAGAATCTGGAGGGCAAGTAGGTGATGCTGGTCGGTTGTTTAATGATTCTGTGGAATTTAAAGTCATAACGACTCATGGTGCAGGTGGGGTTTTTCTTCATCACGGTGAATTAATTCGTGGTGAACTAAAGAAGGGTGTTCACCTTACCGCAGAAGTAGATACCGCACGCCGTCACGCGATAGAGCTTAATCACTCCGCCACACACCTGTTACATGCAGCCTTGCGTAACGAACTCGGCAACCACGTAACCCAGAAAGGTTCACTGGTAGATGGCGAGCGGCTACGTTTTGATTTTTCTCACTTTGAAGCAGTCACACCGGAACAGCTCAAAACCATTGAGCAGGCGGTTAATCAACAGATACAGCTTAATAGCGCGGTAAGCACCGATATTCTCGATCCCGAAGCAGCCAAAGAGAAGGGTGCAATGGCGCTGTTCGGTGAAAAATATGGCGATAAAGTACGTGTGCTCAGCATGGGTGGCGATTACTCAATCGAGCTTTGTGGCGGAACTCATGTAACCCGAACCGGCGATATCGGTTTGATCCGAATCGTATCCGAAGGTGGTATTGCCGCTGGCGTACGGCGCATCGAAGCGGTCACAGGAAACCAGGCATTGGCGTATCTGGATGGGCAGCAATCGCAGCTCGAAGAGATTGGTCGTCTGGTGCGTGCCGGAAGCGATCGAATCGAGGGCAGGGTAGCCAGCCTCGTCGCGGACAATAAACAGAACGAAAAAACAATCCAGCAGCTGAAAGCAAAGCTGGCCGCATTTGAAGGCGGTAACCTGGTCGATGAAGCCAAAGAGATCGGCGGTATTAAAGTGCTCGCGGCCAAACTCGATGGCGCAGACCCCAAAAGTCTGCGGGATACACTCGATCAACTGCGAAACAAACTCGGTAGCTCGATAGTTGTATTAGGCACCAGTTCAGGCGAAAAAGTCAGCTTGATAGCGGGCGTCAGCAAAGACCTGACCAAGCAGGTTAAGGCTGGTGATCTGGTGAACTACGTTGCGCAACAGGTGGGTGGTAAAGGCGGCGGACGTCCGGATATGGCGCAAGCTGGTGGTTCCCAGCCTGAGAACTTACAGGCAGCCGTTGATAGCGTATATGCCTGGGTGGATGATCAGCTTTAACTACAAGGTGAATACCTGGAGTTTTGCTGAAAACGGTGTCAATAAAATTCTTCCAATGCGCTATTAAAGTCTGAATCCAGTAGTTTTTAGTTTCTTTTTCTCGGTTGTTTCGGGATTTCTTGTAATTTACGGGGCGTCGGTGTTTAATCGCGCTTTTTTTAGGTAGGCGGTTTTGCGCGGTGACGTTTTACGTTCAAAAATTCGGTGGA
This sequence comes from Pseudomonadales bacterium, assembly GCA_019090315.1. GTDB lineage: Bacteria > Pseudomonadota > Gammaproteobacteria > Pseudomonadales > JAHRWD01 > JAHRWD01. The sequence continues at coordinate 1,822 of JAHRWD010000098.1, read as the reverse complement.
ACATCAGTCGGAACAGTAGAAAGAATCAACGCTGTAGCCGATAAGGTATCGGGTTTTAGAACAGCTGGGCACGATATCGTTGTTGTGGTATCGGCGATGTCTGGTGAAACCAATCGACTCATCGCATTAGCTCATGAATTCAGTGAGCAGCCCGAAGCACGAGAATATGATGCGCTGGTTTCAACTGGCGAGCAGGTCACCTCAGCACTACTGAGTATGGCGCTGATCAACCGAGGATGCCCGGCTGTATCCCTGAATGGTGGTCAGATCCAGATACAAACAGACGACGTACACAGCAAGGCGCGTATTCGCACCATTGAGAGTGAACGCATCGATGCCGAGATAAAAGCAGGCCGGGTTGTCGTGGTGGCGGGATTCCAGGGTGTAGATTCAAGGGGCAATATTACAACCCTTGGCCGAGGCGGCTCGGACACCACCGCCGTTGCATTGGCAGCAGCTTTAAATGCAGATGAATGTCAGATCTATACCGACGTAGACGGGGTTTATACCACTGATCCACGGGTAGTTGATGGCGCCAGAAGGCTCGAGCAGATCACCTTTGAAGAGATGCTAGAGATGGCAAGCCTGGGTTCGAAGGTACTACAGATTCGCGCTGTAGAGTTCGCCGGCAAATACAAAGTGCCTCTGCGAGTACTGTCCAGCTTTGAAGATGGCCCAGGAACACTGATAACCACTGAGGAAAACGAAGAGATGGAAACACCTAAAATTGCCGGAATCGCGTTTAACCGCGACGAAGCGAAAATTACCGTATTAGGTGTTCCCGACGTTCCCGGCATGGCGTCCAAAATTCTTGGGCCAATCAGTGACAAGAATATTGAAGTAGATGTGATCGTTCAAAATATATCTGAGGATGGCACCACAGATTTCACCTTCACCGTACACCGAAATGATCTGACCGCCGCTCTTGAAGTCGCCAACAAAGTGGCTTCCGAGCTAAAGGCCAGGGAAGTCAAAGGTGATGATAAGGTGGTTAAGGTGTCGCTGGTTGGTGTAGGTATGCGCTCCCACGCCGGTATCGCCAGCAAAATGTTTGCTGTTCTGGCGGATGCCAGCATCAATATCCAGATTATTACGACTTCGGAAATAAAGATTTCAGTTGTGATAGAAGAAAAATATATGGAGCTGGCGGTGAGATCTCTTCACTCTGCTTTTGAACTTGAAGGCCCCAGCCCAGTCGAACAATAAACGAATAATAAAGCAGCAAAGAGCCAGATCTTTGCAATACTTAAAGCTGAAGTAAGTAGATCTGGATTGAATCAGCAATTATGAGCGGTTATACCGTTCGCGAAATTTAATCGATGTTCATGTAATGGACCATAAGTAACAAGGAGATTTGCTATGTTGATTTTGACCCGTCGTGTCGGCGAAACCCTGATGATTGGTGATGATGTAACCGTTACCGTATTAGGTGTTAAAGGTAACCAGGTACGGATAGGGGTGGATGCACCCAAGGAAATAGCGGTTCACCGTGAAGAGATTTACCAGCGTATCCAGGCTGAAAAAGATGGGAATGTTAGTACTGATCAGGAAGATTCATCACAACCCTTTCAGGCACTATAAATTTCTGTAAAAACTGGTATCATCCGCACCTGATTTCAACTCAGGTTGGAAAATGAATTTGGTCAGCTTCCCGCTGGTCAATTTCAAAAACATCTCGGAGTTTGCGATCCTGTAGTACGCAAATTTCGGGATGTTTTTTGTTTTAAAATGTTTGTATGGAGAGGTGGCCGAGCGGCTGAAGGCGCGCCCCTGCTAAGGGTGTATGGGTTAACGCTCATCGAGGGTTCGAATCCCTCCCTCT
>JAHRWD010000097.1 GCA_019090315.1 Pseudomonadales bacterium | reverse complement strand
AGGAAAATACACATGCGCGATTTGAACTACCAATTGAAACAACTGTGTCATCGAAACCGCGATGGCAGTTACAGCACACAAGCGAATCGACAGCGGATGCTTAATCAAATTGCCAGTCAGTTACATGAAATGGGCTATCGCCGAATGAGCACCCACTCGCTCAAGCCCAAGCATGTCGATGCCCTGGTTAAGCGCTGGTTTGCAGAGGATATGTCGGCAGGCACCATTAAAAACCGTATGAATTGCTTGCGCTGGTGGGCTGCAAAAGTTGACCGGCGCAATGTCGTTGCGCGCTCGAATGATTTTTACGGCATAGCGGATCGTCAGTTCGTGAGTAATAGCTCCAAGGCCGTGACGCTTGAAAATCAGCACTTACTCGCCGTCAAGGATGACTACGTTCGCATGAGCCTGGAATTACAACAGGCCTTTGGCGCATCGCCAGAGATTCCTGGGCTTGTTCATAACTGGCAATATCCTGGAGTACTGCCGTGGCGTGCCACGTTGCGTGATCAGGATAGTGCATTGCCCATTACTGTAATCCCTTAGAACCTCGGCTTTCGATAGTAGTGGTTAGCAAAAGTACTGGCGCTGGTCTCAGATCCTTCGCGTGACCTAACACCAGGGTCATTAGTAGCCTTCGGTGCCTTGTATGCAAACGATTAACCTGGTTTTTGGTGATTAATAACGCCATAAATCATGGCGTTAAGAAATCCACTCTGTGAATTATTTTGATTTCTAAAATAAACAAGAGTAGGGTAACCGGGCATTTGGATTTTAGCCCGGTTTTTACGAGACGAGGGTTTGTAGAGCTAACGGAAGTATTGCAGTGGCGGCGGGGAGCGCCGCATCTACAGGTAGTAAACCGCTAGCTCTCAGAAAGCCGCTGATCTTTTGATAACACGACGAGGAGGAGTGTTATGGAGGGTGAACAGAACAGAAAAATAATAATAATGCAGTTACTGATCAGGACGATCAACAAAAAGAGAGTATTACCGTACCAGGGATAACGCTTCCCAAAGGGCGCGGCGCTATTCGTGACATTGATGTGAAATTTGCAGCTAACCCGGTACCGGGTGCCGGCTCGTTGACCATTCCTATTGCTACCAGCCAGGGCCGCGCAGGGCCTGAGTTTTCACCTGCCTACGACTCCGGGGCAGGCAATGGCCCCTTTGGCCTAAGCTGGAATCTATCCCAGCCGTCTATTACCCGCAAAACAGATAAAGGCTTACCCTATACCGGGCTGTTGTGCCTAGGGTAAACGTGGTCCCCAGTAGTGCCCTGCAGACTCCTCTGAGGTGAGGGCGCTGAACCCTATTTTTTATGACTCATGAAACAAGTAACACCCAGACTTGGAAACCCAAAGCAAAGAGACAACTGAGTCCACCCAGCAAGGGTAACCAGCCGGGGATACGGATACCTTTGCCACCAGGATCAGGATCTCTGCGCTTTATTCGCCACAGCGCTAAGTTTACGACAGCAAATATAACCAGGATGATGCCACTAGTCACCTTTGCCAATGTCGTTAACGGAAAAAAGAGGGCCAGGAACAGAATCAGTGCTGTTATCACAATGGTTGCGTGCAATGGCGTTTGGGTGCGGGGATGAATCGAAGTGAACCAGCGCGGTGCCTGCCCTTTTTTGGCCATGCCATAGGCGACGCGTGAGCCCATGATAATCTGAACCAGTGCGCCGTTTAGCCCCGTAAGTATACTTACAATCCATAAACCAGTATTCGAATACCAGCTGTGCCCCTTCACAATTTCGGCAACGGGGGTATTGCTCTGGGCCAATTGCTCTGGTGATACCGTTAGCAATGCAACAAAAGAAATGAGCATATACAATAAAACAGTCAGAATAACGCTGACCACAATTGCAATCGGCAATGTGCGTCGAGGTTCTTCGACCTCCTCTGCAATATTGACCATATCTTCAAAACCAATAAACGCATAAAAAGCCAGGAAAGCGCCAGCGAATATTCCTATCCAGATATCGCCGTCAAGTGTTGGCACAAACTGTTGCCAGTTATGATTGAGTTGACTAAAATCGGCATCAGCAACAAATGCAACATAAACAAGTGCCCCCACTTCAATAATCGTGATCGTGGTAACCAATGCGATTGACTGACCAATTCCCCAGGCAGCGATAATACCCATACCAATCACCAAAACCGCAATCGCCAAACTTTCTGGTACCTGATAATAATCCTTTAAAAACCCGATGGTTGCCACAGAGAGAGTTGCTGCGGAGACAATACCTGTCAATATAACCAGAGCACCTATCACTCTGGATAACAGGGGGCGATCAAATCCACTGCTGATGTAGCGAACTTCAGCGGCACTCACCGGAAACCGTGATGATAGCTCGGCATAAGACAGGCCGGTTAATAGCGCCAACAGGCCGGAAAAAAGTAAGGCGATGGGTGTAAATAATCCCGCCTCGCCGGTTACTTTTCCCAACAGTGCATAAAAGCCCCCGCCCACCATAGTGCCAAGGCCATAGAAAATCAGATAGGGAAGAGTGATGGAGCGGTTAAGTTTATTTTCTTCAGACAAAATTTATCCTTGCGGATTAGATTTAACGTAATTGATAAAAGGCAAACAGGCTTGCCGTGTAAATAATTATCACTAGCCATGAATCGAGTCCCATGCCCAAAATGCGACGTCTGCTACGCAGGATAAGCCCGATCAGATAGACCGAGGTCAGAAGAATGCCAACAATCAGCGCGAGCGTGGCTGAAGGGTCGATAGCGTCGATCAGCAGTCCTTCACGATAAAAGAGATCTGATGATAGCAGCAGAAATATCATAATCAGATTGCTGCCGAAAACATTGGATACAGCCATACTATGTGCGCCAAGCCGTACTGCGGCAATGGAAGTACTCAGTTCTGGTAGCGAGGTCGCTGTTGCTAGTAGTGTGACACCAATAAAACTTGAACCAAGCCCTGACTGAACTGCGAGTGTTTCAGCTAAGTGCACCAGTAAAATACTACAGACCATTATAACCAGTGATATACCTAATGACTTATACCCTAGTGCACTTGATGTGATTGACTTGTGCCTGGATAAAAGCCGATGTGTAGCCTCTGACTTCTCCTCTTGTGGAATATCAATCGCCTGCCATTGACTATTTGTTTCATAACGCCAGAGCAAAAACAAAGCCGTTATATAAGCAGTCGCCATTAATACAGGCGTGAGGCCCAATTGCCAGCCAAGTTCGATATCCCCCAGCAGACTTGCGGTGAGCAACAATGCCAGCACAAAAATAAACATAACGCCTTGCAGTAGATTCAGAGAGCTATAAGCGTAATACGTGAGTGCCTGACGAAAAACAAACAAATCGGCAACAACCAGTATTGCAGTTTGCATCGAAATACCACCAAACATATTGTTAAGAACTAGTGCCGCATTGCCTTTAATTGCACCTGTGGTATAAGTAACGATTTCTGGAAGCTGTGTTGCCGTTGCCAGAAAGATAGACCCCATTAATGCTTTACTCATTCCGGTACGATCAGAAATAATATTCGCATATACGGTTAATCGGACACTGGCAATCCAGACTGCCCCTGCGACAAACACAAATAGCAACAGGTTAATCCAAATCGGTAGATCTGTTATGATAAGTCATTCCTTTTTTGCCATGGCCATCGGTTTTCAACTTCAACGTGAAGTGCCACGCTAAGGAAAGTACGCATCAATATGATCAGTCCAAGGACGATAACGCTTTCTAATGTAGCCGCTACAACAACTGTCCCTATGATATCGCCGGCAACTAAAAACTCTAGGCCCAGCATGATTGATCGTCCTAAATTTCTCCGGCAATTTCTGTACGCAGTACCTTCAGGCAACTGCCGAAAGGTGCGAATAAAAACGACGGAGGAAATGCAAGATCCCACCATGATTACAAGTACGCCAATTGCCGCAATAGTGTGCCCGGCTATAGATATGATTTCGGTATAATTCATAATTCTGTTGATATAGTAATGTTCATAATCAAGTCGCCTTGTATGGTGAATTTAAGTTCCGAGTGCAACTCTAAGAATTGGAAGGAGGACAAGTTATGGTAATCGAAATACCGAACGTCAGCGGCGACGAAATGTTTGGCAATGGCAGACAGTATCGGAGGGCGGTCATTTTTTTTGCCACTTTCCCTCTTTTTTTTCGTAACTATGTTTTACCGCCGCCCAGGCAACTTTATGTGCTACCTCTTCTTGTGAAGCATCACCTCGTCTATCTTCTGCTTTTTTGTATTCTTCCCAGGCATTATTAAACGCAGCCAGATAAATTTCCTGTGCGTGTTCTGGAAGGGTATGTCTAACAGACTCTGGCAAATCATGTAATGCTTTGTAAGGCATGATTATGACCCTACTAATTAAGGTTAATTAAAGTGCCCATATGCCAAATACCAAGCTAGCCCGCGTAGCGAAATGACCATCAACAGAGTGAGTTGTTCAGCCTATTTTTCTAAAGGTTTATGGCAGAACCACCAATCATAGTTTTCATACTTTTCCGCATTCTTTACTGCATCGACTTCGTTACTTGCTGGCGGTACAATAATATCATCACCTATCAATTCATTGTTTGGCCAGCCAGCAGGTACTGCACCTTGCTGATCAGATACCTGTAGTGCCTTAACGGAACGGATAATTTCATCGATGTTTCGTCCTATTTCCTGTGGGTAATACATAATCAATCTCACAGTGGCTTCTGGATCAACAATAAATACTGCGCGAACTGTATTTGTGCCTTTATCTGGATGAAGCATTCCTAACTTTGATGCAACGGTATCGTTTGCAGCTACAATTGGAAACTCTATTGTCACATCGAGTTCTTTTTTAATCCATTGAACCCATTTTATATGCGAGAATACCTGATCAACAGACAATCCGATTAAATTGCAACTCAGTTCATCGAATTCCGGTTTCCGTTTTTGAAAGGCTACAAACTCCGTAGTACATACAGGGGTAAAGTCTGCCGGATGGCTGAAAAAAACGCTCCAATTTCCTTTCATATCTTTAGGAAAAGACATTGCGCCGTGTGTTGTCTGGACATTAAGCTCAGGAAAGTCGTCGCCCAATAAAGGCATTTTTAAATTGTCTTCGTTCATTTCTAGTCTCCAGTTGCTGATTTATTTTATTTCTCGGATTCAGATTCAAACTCTTTTTCTGCTTTTTCCCATGCCTCATGGAGACGACTATAAGCATCCGAAAACCCTTGTTTGATATCATCCCAGGCGTTTCCGGAATCGCTTTTTAAGCCACCGTACCACTCTGCAAGTTCAGTTCTTTGTTTACGCAAAGATTTTAGCGTTGAACGGGCTTTTTCTCGGGCGGGTTGTGTCATATTGTCCCACTGGTTATCAATACGTGTTTCCAATGAATCAATACGATTATCTAGCTTGTCCAGTGCTATTTTTGTTTGCTTGATAGCCTCATCTTTCTGATCGATAGAATAAGACTTTAGAGACTGAAGAAATTCCTGTGCTTCCTGTTTTACATCCTCTGCCGTTGTTTTATCCTTTGCTGATTTAGCGTATGTTGGAGATATGCCACCAAGCATCGCAAGCATCATAATACCAACTACATACAAATTTACTTTTCTTAATTTCATGGTATTTAACTCCTGATATTGAGTTTACAGGTTAGACCATTGCGAGTAATTACTTTGCCCGCAATGGTCTAACCTGTATCTATGGTTATTTAAATCGGGAAGTGGCAGACTTAAGCGCACTGCCAAGCGAATCCCAGGCACTGTCCAAACCTGCTTTGAGGTCTTCCCACGCGTCATCACTGGCTTCTTTAAGCTCAGCAAGCTTTTCTTTGGACGACTCTTGCATTGAACGTAAATCTTCAATTTTTTTGTAATACTCAAGCTGTGTATCAGCTTCTGCCTTATCAGCTTTCGCTTTAAGCTTATCTATTTCAGCACTCCATTCATCCAGTTGCGCCTGTAACTTTTTTTCGTACGCTTCTTTCATGCCCATGATTTTTTCCTTTTGATTTAAATTAGGGTCAAAACTAGTTAAGGGGATTATGGCTGCATAATTTGGTTTTAACGATATTTCACATTTACCACCTACTCTATTTGCAAGTTTAACCGTGGTGAGTCCGGTGGCAGTTTGAGTGGTTCTGGCGGGTGCTGGGCGTAAAGTGCGTTCATCATCAGTCCTTCTCAAATTTCATTCCATAGTGTTTATACAATGCCACCTGATATTCCCGGCTGATAACCTTGGATGGATCATAAGCCGGTGCTGTCCGAATTGCCTCACAGGTCAAGTTGACCTTTACCTCATTTTCCGCCCAATCGACGAGTTGAATCCAGGTGGGTGAGATGAGGACGTGTTTACCCGGCAACCAGTTGCGGGTATCAATCTCCAGATATCGTATCGCCCAACCCGGGTCTTCCAGAATGAAATCCTCGACGTGCCCGATTTCACCGTCCCGGGCGTGGAGTTGATAAGCTTCTACTTCGTCACTACTACGAAGATGCGGATGCGCTGGCTCCTTGGGTAGCTCGGGTTTCTCATCCAAAGGCGGGGGTGGTATAGCAGGGGTTAGCATAGCAGGGGTTGGGGTAAACATAAGATCATCCGTCCAATAAGGCTCCCAACCATAATAACGATAGTATTCCTGTTCATAATGAAGAGATACAGGCAGCGCCGTATTAATCGGCGGGCAGTTCCTGATCTGCTCCTGGGTCAAGTCTACTTCTAGGCGTTTGTTTTCTTTATCAACTGCAGTAACTACCGAAGGTATGATCAGTACGTCATTTCCCAACAACCAGCTGCCGGTGTGGACGACAAAATAGCGCACAACCCAGCACTTGTCGTCGAAATAGATCTGTTTCAGTTTGCCTATTTCTCCATCGCGGGCATGTAGATGGTAACCGCCTAAATCTGCCAGTTTATGTAGTTGTCGCATATGAGCCTCCATTTTTGCCATCCGAGTATATTGATACTATTATCACTTATTCCTTCCTCGCGCAACTATGAAAAATATTCCTCCCAGTGACAGCCAGCAGACCGCTACGATCCAGGCCGTAAGGCTTATTTGCAGCATCCACACGGAGAGGATAAGTCCCGAAATAATTCCCACAGCAGGAAGCCAGGGAGACAAAGGAACCCGAAATGGTCGTTCGCGATCTGGCCAGAGTTTTCTCAAGCGAATTACGCTGGCGCAAACTAAGACAAAAACAAGAAGAAACATGATATTAGTACTGGCAGCAATATCTTCTATCGGTAGGGTTATTGTCGCTATTATCATCAGAATGCCAGTTACTGCGATGGCAATATGCGGCGTGTGCGTGGTGTGATGAATCCGTCCCAGAGAGGAGGGTAAGTCACCACCTCTTCCCATAGCAAAGGTGATGCGGCTGGAGCCATAGATCGTTGCGTTCAACGCACTTGCGGTGCTGGCCATACCAGCAATCAGCAGGATTATTTCGCCGTACGGAACAAATTGTCCAGCAGCTTCCATCAGCCCCAGTTCTTTAAGCTGACCGAGATAGGAATAGACCGTCTGACCTTCAGGAGCCTTTACCGCGCCCAGCATTACCACCGCAATTAGGAGGTAGATGGAAACAGCAATCGCGATACTCAGAAAGATGGATCGGGGGATTGTTGAGCTCGGCTGTTTAATTTCTTCCCCTGTTTGAACAATAACTTCATATCCCTCAAAGGCAATAAAGGTGATCCCCATGGCACTCAAAAGGCCGCCTACACCTAATGGAAAAAAAGGGGTGAACGCCGCCACGTTATCGCTGTTGCCAAACATAACTCGAAACCCGAATGCGCTAATTACCAGCAGGATGGCAATTTTCAACGCGGTAATCAGTATCTCTATCCTTCCTGTTTTGCCAGCCCCGCAAAAATTCACCCACAGCAGCAGTAAGATAATTCCGACAGAGGTGGCCGCCTTAAATAAAGGGGAAATCATGTAGCCTGTGACATCAGACAGCAACCTTTGGGAAAAAGAGCCAAACGCTGCAGCGTAAAGTGAACACGCAATCAATTGGGCAAAGGCACTCATCCATCCGGCAAAGAAGCCGAAAACAGATCCCAGTCCCGGCTTAGCCCAGATATAAGCACCACCCGCCTTGGGCATCATAGTGGCTAGTTCGGCGTAACAGGCTCCAACGATCAAGGCGATTATAGCGTTGAGTGCAAAAGCTAGAATTAGGGCGGGCCCAGCCTCTCCTGCCGCTGTGCCGGTGAGCACGAAAATGCCAGCACCGATCATGGCGCCTACACCCAGCGCTGTCACTCCCAGCATGCTCATCGATCGTGTCAGTTTCTCAGGCATTATCTCCTTTTTGCTGTTTTTGACTGTCACATCATTCATTTAGCCAAGTAATTGCGTCATTTTCATTTTCAAAATATTTTGTTTCTCCTGAAATAAACCAGCTGCCCATTTTTGCAGCCGTTTCCTGCCATTTTTTGTTGCCATAAATAGCAACTTTTTCAAATTCATTTCCATGCTTTAAGCCTATCTTAAAATCATCCCATGCTGCTCTAGCTTCCCATCCTTCTAGATTGGTTCCATCAATCAACACCTTAACCTTTGGCTCTTTAACTTCAGTTAATGCTGATTCAATCATTGGTGTGATCGTTTGGTAATCTTTATGAGTAAGTGTTCCTTGAGCTTTAAGTGAAAGGAATAAAATATTTCTAATTCTCTCTATCCCTATTGAAAGTCCATGTCGTTTATATTTCATTTTAGTATTCTCCTATGGACTAAGTTTTATTAACGATTAATCGCCTTAAGAGCATTAAGCAGATATTTTGGTTTATGGGCCGAATCGTATACTGGGTGAACTTCTTTATTAGTATCAAATAGACCATACACGGCCATCTGGGCGGTTCTTACTGAATATTCAACTGTAAATACAGTGTCATTAGGGGCTTCGGCAAATTGGCCTAAAAATGCAAAATTGGTTGATCCTTCTGGTATAACTTCAGGTCTGTCACCACTTTTACGGGGCATAAAAACACTATCAACAAAAGGCATCGCAACGGGAATACAGTTAACTTTTCCTGCATCTGTAACTGATTTCATTAAGTCCTGAATTTTTAGGTGATAATACAACTCTTCCAGTAGCTCAGCACCGCTACATTCTGCCATTGTCTTATCTACATAATTTCCTTTTCGATCAGGATAAAGCCCATATCCCCAAAAAATCTTAACCTCATCGGGTTGGCTGGGAAAATGAGGTTGTTTTGCGATAACGATGGACATGCGCCAGTTTGAATCGACCATCGTTATCAACCCACCGGTTCCGTCCATATTTCCGGTAAACTCCTCCATATATTCATGAAATGTAGCGTCTTTTAATGTTGCGGTAAAAGAGTACCATTTCTGTAAATCAACGTTGTCACAGAATGGATCTGGATTGCCAAAAACAGGGTCTTTTTTTGCTAATTCCTTCCAAAGCTTCCAGGAACCGGAAACCTCTACGCCTTTTAATTTTGCCGGTGTATCCCATGTTCCGTTATCTGTACTATCCGTAATGGAACCATTGGT
>JAHRWD010000096.1 GCA_019090315.1 Pseudomonadales bacterium | reverse complement strand
GAGGTGGCCGAGCGGCTGAAGGCGCGCCCCTGCTAAGGGTGTATGGGTTAACGCTCATCGAGGGTTCGAATCCCTCCCTCTCCGCCATACATTTTCCTCTCGCTATAACTCAGATTTTTTCAATTCTTTCGTATTTTTTACGACATATCGTTTTGTCAAACAGGCTGCCTTCATCTTTTTGAAAGAATTGACTGAAGCTGCTATCGAAACTTATTGCCAGCGCGTTCGATGCGCCCTGTTCGTTATCTTTTCTTGAACGATTTACCCGGCTTTTCCAGCATTGGTTTATCCGGCCATCGGTGTTTTGGATAGCGTCCTCTCATCTCTTTAGCGACTTCAAAATAGGAGTTGTTCCAAAAATTACCCAGGTCGCTGGTGGTTTGTATTGGTCTGCGGGCAGGGGATAGCAGTTCAAATCGCAACGGAACTCTACCTTGGGCCAGCGTGGGTGATTCAGTTACGCCAAAAAGCTCCTGCAAAATAACCGAGACCGTTGGCCCCTGTTGCTGGTCATACACAATCGTCACGCTGTGGTTGCTGGGGGTGGTGTATTCGGTGGGTGCTTCCTGTTCCAGTAGTTGCTGCTCCTGCCATGATAGAGTGCTCTGTAAAAGCTCAAACAGGTTCACTTTTTTGAGCTTGGTCATCGTAGTGATATCGGTAATATAGGGTAGCAACCAGCTATCAATATTCTCCAGTAAATTTTGTTTTGATAACTTTGGAAATGTATCGAGATGAGCAGCTAGCCATTCGGCCCGTGCCAACCAATCCTGACATTTTTCATTCCAGTTTAAAATATCAAAACCATGCTCTCGAATTACCTGTTGTAGACATTGTTGAAATTTGTCCGCAGGGATATCTGCTACGATAGAAGAGTGAATCGTAATAGCGCCATATTTTGTAGTACGTTTTCCAGATATTTTTTGAGTTTTTTTATCAAAGCTGAAAACCTCCTCTTCGACAAATTGATCTTTTAATTGTTGATCGAAAGATTCTCGAGAGATCGATGTTGCACTATATATTCGGCCCTCCTTTTTTTGAGCATCACAGTCTGCAATTACCAGCCATTCTGATCCGTAAAGGGGATCGTCATCGAACAGGAAAATACCTTTGCCGTTGGCCATCTGATAACGACCACAATTGGCAGATCGTCGTTTTGCAAGGCGGCTGGGGTATGCGCTTAACAACAAACTTCCTACGTGGTTTTGCAGCTCAAGCAAGCTGAAAACAGTAGAGGAATTGTTGGCCTTTACTCTTCTGTTGAGTGATCGAGCTGTTGTCAGTAGCTGTTCAACGGCAGTCCGCCGAACAGGGTAACGGTTTAACGCACGCTTTTTATCCCGTTTGTATTCTTGCAGCGCCCAAAGCCTGTCCACTATATCGGAACCATTATTATGGGAGAAAATATCACGCTCGGATATGAGCGCGGCAAGCTCGCAGGCGATAGCTTTTTCAGTATTTTCCTCCGCCCGCAGTAGCATCGCAGCCAGGGCTGGATGCAGGCCGAAAGCAGCGGCGGAATTACCTAAGGGGGTGATGCGACAGGTCTGATCAATCAGCCCAAGAGATTGAAGTGTTTGTATTGCGGTGTCGAAATGTGGCTTTGGGGCAGGGGTTAACCAGTTTACATCATCGTAACGGGTGATACCCCAACGGATCAGTTCAAGCACCATGCCCGTCAGTTCTGCCGTCAAAATCTCTTCAGTTTGATAATCTTGCAGCGTTTGCTGTTTTGCTGAATCCCACAATCGAATGCAGGAACCGGCCTGGGTGCGACCGGCTCGGCCTTTACGTTGATCGGCGGATGCTTTTGATATGTAGGATGTTTCGAGCCGTGTCATACCGCTAGTGGGATCGTAGCGCAGTTGTTTCTCCAAACCACTGTCGATCACGCAGGTAACGCCTTCGATAGTGAGGCTGGTTTCAGCAATGTTGGTGGTGAAAATCACCCGACGTTTACCATTCGGGTCAGGAACCAGTGCCTGCTCTTGCTGGGCTATCGATAAAGCGCCATATAGCGGCAAAAACAAAATGTCAGATTGATCGCCAAACACTTGTTCGGCGGCGGAAATGGATCGTCTGATCTCGGCCTGTCCGGGTAGAAAAACCAGCGTATCGCCGCTATTTTTATTGGCTAATGCAGCACGCAAGGCCTCTGTAACCTGTCGCTCAATCGAGTCCTTTGAGCTTTTTGTATAATCCACAGAAACTGGAAAAGCTCGCCCCGGACAACTGACCAGATCCGCATCACCCATATAAGCTGCTATCAATTGCGTATCGATGGTGGCAGACATCACCAGTAGCTTCAGATCTTCACGAATGGTTTGCTGGATATCGAGGCACAGCATCAAGGAAAGATCGCTGTGAATCGAGCGCTCATGGAATTCATCAAAAATGATCAAGCCGATATCAGCTAGTTCAGGATCGCTCTGAATTCTGCGGGTCAGAATGCCTTCGGTGACGATTTCAAGAATCGTGTCGTGGGAAATCTTACGGTCGTTTTTCACCTGATAGCCGATGCGTTGGCCAACCGGCTCGCCAAGTTGTTTTGCTAAATAAAACGCGATGGTCTTTGCCGCCACGCGACGTGGCTCCAGCATCAGGATTTTTTTTCCGTGCAGCCAATCTGCATCAAGCAAACTTAAGGGCAGTGCGGTAGATTTTCCTGCACCAGGCTCAGCCTGTAATACAAGGTTTTTACCGCTCGAAAGCAGCTGGTTAATTTGCGGTAAAAAATCGGAGATTGGTAACAATGCAGCAGTTCCAGTTAAACAGAGTAGGCTAATATACAGATTTTATTGGGATCTAAATATCACAGATTGAGGTCTTTTCACGAGAGTAAAATCATCGTCTGTGCCCTTCGGCTCCGCTCAGGGTACGGGAATGCGAGAGGCGTGCCGTTCGTTTGTTCCCTTCGGCTGTGCTCAGGGGTCGGGAATGGATGGAATGTGTACCAGATGACCAACGTACGCCCCTGAGCACAGCCGAAGGGAACGGGGAAAAAAGAAGCTTGTAGTTTTGATGCTGAAATTGCGGGCAGGCTGTCGTTACCCGCAGTTTATCGATCGTATCGACACAATTTGAAAAAGGTGTTTTTTGTATACTCGTTGTTTTAGTCTGACACGGGCTGTGTTGCCTGTTTGTCAGTGCTTCATTGAATACAATCTGAATATATTTGGGAGCGAAGGAAAGGGTTATGAAATCCCACACAATAACAATTGTCTTCCTGCTCGTTTTTGCTGGCTACGTAAGTGCTGAAAACAATGGATCGCTCCGGTTGTACCGGATGGCTGCAGATCACGGTAGTGCTGATGGTCAGTATTCTCTTGGTGAGCTGTACAGAACTGGGAGCGGCGTAACACGTGATTTTAACGAAGCGCGCAGGTGGTTTCGAGATGCGGCAAATCAGGGGTATACAAAAGCTCAATACAGACTTGGTTTAATGTATATGAACGGTGAAGGTGTAGCGGTTGATTCTATTGAAGCCTATAAATGGTTTGCGATTGCAGCGTCAATGGGGCATGAACAAGCAATTAAGCAGCAAGGGTTGGTTGCCGATACGATGGCGGCGGCTCAAATTGTTCAGGCAAATGAGTTGATTCGGGCGTGGATGAAGGATCATGCTCAATAATGTATTAGGCCCCTATCCATCGAAGTGAGGCCATCGAAGTCAGGCATCTGCACCGTCATTAAGAGAGGAATCGGCGGTCTGAAGGGGGTTGCTGGTCGAAAATGGTTTTAGATCAATGGTGCCCGGAGCCGGAATCGAACCGGCACGGCCGTGAAGCCGCAAGATTTTAAGTCTTGTGTGTCTACCAATTTCACCACCCGGGCAGATCTGAATATTGATCTTCTGAAATGATTTTCAGTGTTGTGGTTTGTTATTGCAGAGTTTGGAGGCTGAGGCCGGAATCGAACCGGCGTACGCGGAGTTGCAGTCCGCTACATGACCACTCTGCCACCCAGCCTTTGAAGGTGCAGG
>JAHRWD010000095.1 GCA_019090315.1 Pseudomonadales bacterium | reverse complement strand
GGTGGCGGAACTGGTAGACGCGCCGGATTCAAAATCCGGTTCCTTCACGGGAGTGTCGGTTCGATTCCGACCCTCGGTACCATAACAGAGAGTTCTCAATGCTATATCTGCAGTACTTTTCTTCCCTTGCTAAAAACAGTACTTAAAAAAATGGCCTCCGAAGAAGCCATTGATCTGTTTGATTTACAGTTTCTCTTATCGTGCTCTAGTCCAGCTGGTTTCTCCGCAAAGAGATAAAGGGGACGCTACCCTTTACTGTGCTGTTAATGTACACTGAAAGCATGCCTAGATTAGCTCGCACTGTATTTCCCGATATTCCTCACCACATTACTCAGCGAGGCAATCGACGTGAAGATGTGTTTTTTACCGATGATGATCGCTTGGCCTATTTAGAATGGCTTAGATTCTATTGTAAAAAATACGATGTATCCGTTCTCGCCTATTGCTTGATGACCAATCATCTACACCTTGTTTTAACACCTCATTCAGAGGATGGCTTGCAGCTAGTATTGAAACCCCTCCATATGCGCTACTCTCAGCATGTGAATAAAATCAAAGGATGGAAAGGCCACTTGTGGCAAGGTCGGTTTTTTTCTTCGCCATTAGATGAAGCCTATACCTGGTCAACCATTCGTTATGTTGAACGAAATCCGGTTGACGCAGGGGTGATAGTAAAAGCAGAAGATTATCGCTGGTCAAGTGCGGCAGCTCACTGTGGTTTGACCGAAAACCCCATGCTTTCGACATTACCGGATTCAATGAAAGGTATTTCTCAAGACCATTGGTCAGAGTGGCTGGCGTTGCCTGAGAAGCAGGATGTGGCAGAGGTTATTCGAAGGAATGTAGAAAAAGGCTTACCCTGTGGCAATGATGATTTTATAGATACGCTGGAGAAGATATCAAAAAGAGCGTTACGCTATAAGCCGCTGGGGCGACCGGTCAAAGCTAAAGGGTAGCGTCCCCTTTAATACAAGTCAGTTTTAGGCTCAACACGGCGGCTTATTAAGCTCATTCATGCTAGAATTTGAGCCGTATCACACTTATATTGAGCTGAAAAAGACAGGTTAAGAGCTATGGCATCGGCTAATGCTTCAAAATTGGTTGAATATATACACGCCAATCCATCTGTATCGTCCAAAGCCTTGCACGAAAATGCTGGCATTGGTGTGGGTTATGCAACAGTCAAGCGCCTGTTATCCCAACTAGTTACCGAGGGTTTGGTTCAACCCACCGGCAAGGGCAGGGCTACGCGCTATGTGGTGGGCTCTGGTTTTGAGCTGTTTTATCCGCTTGATCTTGATGACTATTTTCTAAAAGAGATCGATGAGCGAAGCATTAAGGCTCACTTCAATTGGGAACTGCTACGGGAGAGTTTGCCTGGCGTTAATTTATTTACGCCAGCGGAAACCGAGCGGTTGCAGGCTTTGCAAAATCGATACAGCAACAACGTTTCGCAGCTCAATGAAGCTGAATACCAAAAAGAGCTGGAGCGTCTGGCCATTGATTTAAGTTGGAAATCTTCACAAATTGAAGGCAATACCTATTCTTTGCTGGAAACAGAGCGCTTATTAATAGAAAAAGAAACTGCAGAAGGTAAGCCAAAGGATGATGCAACGATGTTGCTGAATCACAAGGAAACTCTGGATTTCATTTTTGCCAACAAGGGTTTCGCTGCTCCGTTAGATGTGTCGCATATTGAGCATATTCATAGTTTGCTGATAAAGGAACTGGGGGTAGAGCGCAACATTCGTCGCCGCAAAGTGGGTATAACGGGTACAAACTATGCTCCACTGGACAATGAATTTCAGATTCGTGAAGCATTGCAACTGACCTGCGAGCTGGTCAATTCAACCAATAATGTATTCGAAAAATCATTACTGGTGCTGGTACTGCTTTCTTATATCCAGGCCTTTGGCGATGGCAACAAACGCACCGCAAGAATTATCAGCAATATGGTACTTATCGATCATGGGTATTGCCCCATTTCGTTTCGTACCGTCAGCTCCATCGAATATAAAAAAGCGATGCTGCTTTTTTATGAGCAGAATAATATTTCAGCGTTTAAGCAGGTTTTTATGGCTCAGTTTGAGTTTGCCGTGAATACTTATTTCTGAGGGCGGGATTTTATCGTGCCCTTGTCCACCTGATTTCGCCGCCGCTCTTTGTTGTGTCGGGGTGGTGGAACTGGTAGACGCGTCGGATTCAAAACCCGGTTCCTTCACGGGCGTGTCGGTACCATAACAGAGCCTTTCCAGATCCAATTCAGTGGGTATGATCTTAGTCTAAGTATGACGCCTCTTGTGCTAAGCCTTTGAATATCAGTCATTATTGGAGAGCGCACGGCATAGAAACGCTAGACACTATCAATACCACCAGTATTAAGCTGAACTTTAATATCCGTGCTTTCATGGATTCCAGTGTTGGCGTCTATAGTTATTCCGGTAATTTCATTTAACCAGTCTAGGGGGCTGCTTGTACCAAGCGTGTGGTAACGTCCGGCGATTTCTTTCGCGGCCCTTATTCCGTCTGCACCGGCATTAACCAGCTGCTTGAATATTGCCTTGATTGGTTCGTCGGGATAATCGTAGGTTCGATTTTGAAGCACTAGCATCCAAATATCGTATGCTTTCATTGGATCAGTTTCACTAAGGCGGGCTAACGCTTCCATGATATGTCGGGTGTTAAAATCTTCCTCAGCATAGCTAGCAATTGTGGTTAGCCATCCAATCTCATCGTCGTTAAATTCGTCAAAAAAATCGGCCCAGGAGCATAGGCGCGAAGCGAGCTTACGTCCAGCCTGAGTGTTAAGGTCAATACTTTGGAGTAGAGCCGGAAAAAGCTCGTTAACGATGGCTTTAATTCGTGGGCCCTTATCATTGTCCAAATTCCAGATAAACCATACGACGGCGCTGAGTTCTTCGGGGATATTTCTTTCCAGAAGAAGGCTTATATGACTACCTTCATCATCTATGGCTTCCTTTTCGTGGTAGTAGCCTAAAACTATAAGTTGAATATAACGGTCTTCGACACGATCCTTTAGCTCTTCACTATCAAGTATTCGAACGAAGTTGCCAGAGGCTTTAAGGTAGTCGTAGACTTTTTCATCAAACCGACCGACATAGGAATAGCCTTGGACAGCACAAAGCCAGCCTTGATGACTTGATACGTCAAATATCGATGCGAGGTTTGTATCGACCCAATGCTCTGACAAATATCTGAAGTTGGGTAAAAAATTGGCAACTAGTGTTGCAAACTCATACTCGTGTCGCTCTTTTCGTAAAAGCTCGCGTGAAAATACTGGCTCGTAAGAGGCCCATATATCTTCGTGGTTATTGAGTTCAGGCCGTTTTTTCCGGCATTCATGCAAAGCAAGGTTGATATAGGCCTCCAGACATCGGCCTCTTGGGCTATTTATAGAAACGGACACTGCATCACTGGTATCAGAAAATTCCTCACCTTCCTGATGAGTCAGGATTTGTTCGAGTAGTTCTTTGGCTGGCGTAATACATGCTAACGGAAAAGTGTGTGCATCATTTTTACAGCCAGATTCAATGAGCACGCCCAGAGCTCTAATGACCCGGTGTCTGTTGCCTACAAATGCACCTTGTGGTTGGTCCGTTGGTCTGTCCCAGAACCCGTCGTTATTTATGAGGCTCGCTGAGAAATCCAATATGGCTTTCCAGAACAACGGCCAGTTTACATCACGATCATTGGCCCAAGCATCTGAAAATACGGTGTAGATTTCATGAATAAAATGTAGCTTTAAATCAAGAAAACGAGGTAAATAGCTAGGAAGTTCTTCAAATATTTCAGTTATCAGGGCACCAAACGTTTTTACTAGCCCTTCTAGGCCGGGTTCATCAAAATGACCAATGTAATCATAGGCATTCAAATAGCGAATAAATTCTTCAGAATTCTGAAGAATTTGTTTAAGTTCAGTAACTTCGATAGGAGATTCATGGTTTGCTGGCCCAAAAGTTGAGTAGCTAGCAAAGTCGGGATGGTCGGGTTCGGTACCTGTAATATCAATTGCCTGTTGAAAAAGCGTTTGAACACGCGCATCGGCATCTTTTATTGAGGAAAGCCACAGAGATTTTTTATACGCAGTTGCTTGCTCTCTAACACTGCCTTCATCATCTTTGACGTTCATGTTGTTTATCGTCGCTATGACTCCAGCTTGGTTAATAGCACTTAGGTTTGAAAAGTTCCTATTGAGAAACCACCATATCTCATGTCGATAGGGATCTTTAAAGTTATTACCATTGAGAGCATTGGTTTTCGTTTCATCCGTGATGTTTGCAAAGTTAGTTGAGGCTATATAAATACCAATTCGGCGCTTAATCTGAGACTCGCTTAAAAGCAGCTCGTTTAAATGCGGCTCGGCCTCTCTAATGTTTATATTTATAAAAGCGGTCATGGATTCCCTAACCGCCTTTAGCATTACGGCCTGTGCATCATCGGTACTTCTATTTTGTTCGTGGTCTTCGATTGCAGGGCGCCACATTACTGACCAGCGGTCGTTGTCTTCAATATCTAGTGCAGACTGCAGCTTAGACTCAAATAGCGAAATGGCGTCAAGGCCTATTACTTCTCCTGCTCTATATGCAATGGCATCAACGAGTTTGCCTGCGCGATAGTAATCAATAGATAGCGCTGCTTCGTGCTTGTCGTTTGAATAGTGACTTTCGACTGATTTTATATCGAAAATCACATTCATTAACGGAAGTACAAGACACTGGTGGCCATCAATGTAATTGGCAAGCATGTCCTTGAGCCAAATGCCAAGTTCATTGCCAATAAGGACTTTGTCATATGGGTCACTTAGCCAAAAAAGAATTAGATTAAAGTCCTCCTCAACTATTAGATCTGTAGGAATATGTCTGATAATTTTTGAAAATTGCCACCATGTTCTGTGATTGCTAAACCCCTCGGAAATAGCAAAGCTCGTTGTCTCACGAATCACCCGAATAAATTTCTTGGCATAGGGTCGGTTCTCTGGCTGCTGGAGTAGCTCGGAGGTCGCAACCAGGTAATCCAAAATGGGCCAGCTTGGTATATTAATGTACTGGTTTTTCGTAGTTTGCGGGCGCGGGTTGTTGGAAGGGTTGAGGAATTCCTGAGCGAAAATCTCATCGAACCACTTAAGTTTCTTTATCCCGCTAAAAAAATGGGCTTGCAGTTCGGGCTTTTCACCAACACGGTTAAGCGCTTCTTGTTCAAGAATGGTTAGATTACTCATTTGCTATTACCTCATCTAACGCTGCTAGTTCATCTACCAACGATAACGGGCGAATGCTCAGCTTCTCTGCCCAGCTGAGCATGACGCGCTCTAGCTGGTCATATCCGGTGGCATCGATGTTGTAGCCGATCAAGTGAACTCCGAAGGACCTTGCATAGTAAGTAATAAGCCTTTCATATAGAGATTGCTGCTTACTCAAGAAAGGTTGAAGCGTAAAACGGCGCCGCTGCTTAGCATCCTCGCGCGCACCAGATCTTCTCAAGATATGCTCTAGAATTTCCGCCTCTTCCAGGCCATAACCTAAAAATAACACCACATTGTTTTTGAATAGTTCCCGTAGAAAATTCTGTACTTTTGGATGGTCGTAGTGATCAAGGTATTCTTTAGTGGTCACAATCATTGTGCGAGGATCACCTTTATCACCATGTAAATGAATAACAGTGCCTGGTTCTTTTAGGTCAGTTCCATCTAGTTTTTCTGCCCCGGAAATTCGACGAACAGCTGGTGGTGTTTCATCTCCTTCTACTGTGCTTTTGGAGATCGGTGCTAATTCATGATCGTAATTTGTGGTAACTGAGACTGCACCTATCGAGTTTATTGCTTCATATATTTTGCTATCTTTCTTCGGGACGAGGTGATCGCCGAGCTTCAGGCGCTTATCAGCGTCTCGCGCGATTTGATCGGCAATTGATAGTTGCTTTTTGGGATCGAGTTCAGATAATGCGTGTTTCTCGGCGTAATTTATAGCATCCATCTTAACTAAGTCATCAAGGGCTCTTGTTGCCAGCCCTTGCCAGGAAGGCATGCCAAGCAACATGGAGGCGCCCGCTCCAATGAACAAAACTAATCTACCGTCTTTAGCAGCATCTTCTAATTCAGGAGGTAGTTCAGGCACCATCGATAGCACTAAATTATCGCTCATGAAGTTATTCTTACGATTGGTTGCGTTCTGCTAATTAGGTGTATTGAAATGGTCGTTGTCCTTCTGCTTAATTGCTTAACACTGATAGGAGCGAACGCCCAGCCCGCATTAATCTTCAAGTCTTGAGGCTACCTTGCCCTTGTCCAGCTGGTTTCCCCACCACTGTCATTTAACTGAATACCCTGTTCAACAAGCTCATCTCGAACTCTATCGGCGGTTGCCCAGTCTTTATCGGCCCTGGCCTGATTGCGGGTTTTAATCAGCTCTTCAATCGCTTCGGCGCTGAGGTCTGAATCGTTACCCGATTTCAAAAAGGTTTCCGGCTCTAGTTGTAAAATACCCAGCAGATCACCGCAGGTTTTTAATTCACTGCCGAGTTTTTGTGCTTCTTCAGTGCTTTCTGCTTTATTAATGTTACGGGCCAGGTCAAACATCACCGCAAGCGCTTCGGGTGTGTTGAAGTCATCTTCCATTGCTTCGTGAAAACGAGTCAGGTATTCACCGGTTTCCGCAGGCGTAAGCTGCTCAGAGTTTTCAATCGTTTGCAGAGCGGTATAAAGCCGGGTTAATGATTGCTCGGCATTTTTCAGGTTTTCTTCGGAGTAGTTGATTGGGCTGCGGTAGTGGCTGCCGATCAACAGGTAGCGCACCACTTCGGGCTGGTATTTTTCCAGTACTTCACGAATGGTGAAAAAGTTGCCGAGGCTTTTGGACATTTTCTCCTGGTCAACCCGAACCGCTCCGGCGTGCATCCATAGGTTGGCGAAGGTTTTTCCAGTTGCTGCTTCGGATTGAGCAATTTCATTTTCGTGATGAGGGAAGGGTAGGTCTGGGCCACCGCCGTGAATGTCGAAGGTATCTCCAAGGCAGCAGGTGGACATGGCTGAGCATTCGATATGCCAACCGGGGCGGCCGTCACCCCAGGGAGATGGCCAGCTAGTTTCACCAGGTTTGGCGGATTTCCACAGTACGAAATCGAGAGGGCTGCGTTTGTGTGTTTCTACTTCGACGCGCGCACCGGCAATCAGGTCTTCGGTATTTTTGCGACTCAGTTTGCCATAACCTTCGAACTTGCTGATTTCGTAATAGATATCTTTATTGTCGGCCTGATAAGCGAAACCCTTTTCCATCAATGTGCCGATCATGTTGGTGATTTTATTCATGTGATCGGTAGCGCGGGGTTCCTGATCTGGTCGTAGTACGGCCAGGGCATCTTCGTCTTCATGCATGGCGTCGATAAACTTTTGTGTTAGCTCAGGGAAGGGAACCCCAGCTTCATCGGCGCGTTGCAGGATTTTATCGTCAATATCGGTGATATTTCTAATGTAGGTAACATCATAGCCACGGGTGCGCAGGTAGCGGGTGATAACATCGAAGCCGACCATCACGCGGGCGTGGCCAATGTGGCAATAGTCGTAGACGGTAATACCGCAAACGTACATTCGAATTTTACCGGGTTCAATAGGTTTGAATTCGCGTTTACTACCGGTCATCGAATCGTAAATCTGCAACACTTAGGTATCCTCGGTCAACTTTGCCAATATGGCTAAAAAGCGCGTATTATAGCGGCTTACCTCAATAACTTCTTTAACAGAGAGTGCCTTATGTCAGTAGTTTTGTTTGATACCAGTATGGGTCAGTTTTCAATTGAACTGGATACGGAAGCTGCGCCAAAAACGGTTGCCAATTTTCTTGGATATGTAAATGCTGGTTTTTACGACGGTACAATTTTTCACCGTGTGATCGAGGATTTCATGGTGCAGGGCGGTGGTTTTGAACCAGGCATGACCCAAAAGAGTGTCAATGCGCCGGTTGATAATGAAGCAGACAATGGCCT